>JAURDB010000046.1 GCA_030828175.1 Flavobacteriales bacterium | reverse complement strand
GTCGCGCTGGATCAGGAATTCGCGGCGGCCTGGGCCGGGCTCGGCGAGAGTTACAACGCCATGAGCTGTCACGGCCACGCCCTGCCGCAGGAAGGATATCCGAAGGCCAGGGAAGCCATCAAGGTCATCCAAAAAACAGAGCCTCCTGCGTTCATTTCATTCAAATGTCATCGATGTCATCGAGGTTGCGGCAATAGGTCAAGGGAAATTGCCCACTTTACTTCATGCAAACCCTTTCGCGTGGAACATCCTATGAAATTCGGCTCCAATAAGGACGTGACGCGCGCAACCGTTCCACCCCAACCCGGAGCAAAGCACGGGCAGGTTTATTGAGTTCAGGATCCTCCTTCAAAATTCGCCGGGCAATGTCGCGGGCATCCTCCAGCAACGCCCTGTCCTTGATCAGATCAGCGATCTTGAGATCAAGTACACCACTCTGCTTGGTGCCCATCAAATCGCCCGGCCCCCGCAGCTCGAGGTCCACTTCCGCAATCTCGAAGCCGTCCTGCGTCCTGCACATGGTTTCCAGTCGTCGCCGGGCCTCATTGCCCAGTTCCTTGTCGCTCATCAGAATACAGAAACTCTGGTTCGCACCTCGGCCCACCCGCCCCCTGAGCTGGTGCAACTGACTGAGGCCAAAACGCTGGGCGCTTTCGATGACCATCACGGAAGCATTGGGCACATTGACCCCTACCTCTATGACAGTCGTGGCCACCATGATCTGGGTCGTGCCGTTGGCAAAGCGTTGCATTTCTGCATCCTTGTCTTCCGGCTTCATCCTGCCGTGCACGATGCTGATGCGGAATTCCGGAGGGGGGAAATGTCGCGTCAGGCTCTCGTAACCGTCCATGAGGTCTTTGTGGTCGAGTTGGGCCGACTCCTCGATCAATGGATAGACCACATAAATCTGACGGCCTTCCGCGATTTGCTCGCGCATGAAACCAAAAACTCCCAGCCGCTGGGCGTCTGTTCGGTGGACCGTTCTAATGGGTTTTCGGCCCGGAGGCAATTCGTCTATGACGCTCACATCCAGGTCCCCGTATACGGTCATGCTCAGGGTTCTCGGAATGGGCGTAGCTGTCATCACGAGTATGTGAGGAGGAACCTTGGCCTTGTTCCAAAGCCGAGCGCGCTGGGCCACCCCAAAGCGATGCTGCTCGTCGATGACCACCAGGCCCAAATTGTGGAAGACCACCTTGGGTTCGAGGACAGCATGGGTGCCAACCAGCAAATGGACAGCCCCTTCGGCCAATCCTTCCAAGATGGGCCGACGGTCCGCAGTTTTCACGGAGCCGGTGAGGAGTTCGACGCGCACAGGTAGGTCACCGAGCATTTCTCGAAAGCTCGCAAGGTGCTGCTGAGCGAGGATCTCCGTGGGTGCCATGATGCATGCCTGACAACCGTTGTCGACGGCGAGCAAAGCCGTCAAAAGGGCCACCATCGTCTTTCCGCTGCCCACGTCCCCTTGGAGCAACCGGTTCATGTGCCTGCCATTGCGGGTGTCTTCCCGGATTTCCCGAATCACACGCTTCTGGGCGCCGGTCAACTCAAAGGGAATTCGCTCTTTGTAGAAACGATTGAATGCTGCGCCAACGTTGATGAAAGCAGCACCGGGTAAATCTTGGGTTTGACGGTTGCGGTGCTGGACCAACAGCAATTGCAAGAAGAGGAACTCCTCGAATTTCAATCGGAATCGGCCCAAGCGCTCCGCATTGGAATCCGCAGGTTGGTGGACTTGTTCCAATGCTGTGGCCAACCCTGGCATGCCGCGCATGGCGAGAATTTCTGAAGGCAACGTCTCCTCAATCCATCCGGCTCCATGCAGCTTGCGCAAGCCCTCGATCAGCCGTTGAACTGCCTTGGCGATACCGGTAGAATTCAGCCCGAACCGTCCGAGGCGTTCCGAAGAGCTGTATACCGGATGCAATGCCGAGTCAGATCGCGCTTCTGCCATTGAAAGCACCTCTGGATGGGCCATGTTGCGCCCTCCCTTGTAATCGCTGACCCTCCCCCACAACACACAAGGTTTCCCCACGGGTAAGTTTCGCGCCACCCATTGCACACCCTTGAACCAAACCAGTGGCAACTTGTCGCCGTGTTCATCCGTGAATTCGGCCTCCAGGCGACTGCCCCGCTTCTGCTTGACCTCATTGACCTTGTGTATGGTGCCCCGAAGCTGCACCTGCACCGGACCGGGAACACACTCCGCTACCCGATGGAAACGCGTTCGGTCCTCGTACCGAAAAGGCAGATGAAAAAGAAGGTCACCGCATGTGCGTATGCCCAAATCCTCCGCGAAAGCCTCCGCCCGCTTGGGACCGATTCCCTTGAGGAATTCGATCGGGGTGTTGGCATTCAGCGGCTCCGGCATGGGCGCCGGAATCAGGCAAGCATGCGCACGGGATGCTCCAGTAGGGACTTGACCTCCTGAAGGAAGGCGGCACCCGTCGCACCATCAACCACACGGTGGTCACAGCTCAGGGTGAGCTTCATAATCTTGCCGGGAACGACCTGACCATCGCGAACCACAGGAACATCATTGATGCCACCAACGGCCAGGATGCAGGCATCCGGCGGGTTGATGATGGCGGTGAAATCCTCAATTCCGAACATTCCGAGGTTGCTGATCGTGAATGTATTGCCCTCCCAATCGCTTGGCTGGAGCTTCTTTTCACGGGCCTTGCCAGCATAGTCCTTGACCTCAGCACCGATTTCCGTGAGCGACTTGCGATCAGCATGGCGCACCACAGGAACCAACAGCCCGTCCTCCACGGCAACAGCGACCCCGATATGAACGTGGTCGTTCGTTCGGATGTGGGTGTCCATCCATGCGCTGTTGACGGCCGGGTGCTTCTTCAGGGCCAGGGAAACTGCCTTCACGACCATGTCGTTGAAGCTGACCTTCACACCCTCCTCGGCATTGATGGCTTTCCGCGCCTCCACTGCGGCACCCATATCCACCGAAAGTTTCAAGTAGAAGTGGGGTGCGGTGAACTTGGACTCGGCCAAACGGCGCGCAATGGTCTTGCGCATCTGGGTTACCGGCGTGTCAACGGAAGACTCTACGGCTCCAAATCCTGCGGCAGGAGCCGGAACGTAGGCTTCGATGTCCCGCTTGACGATGCGACCACCCTCACCGGATCCCTGCACGCGACCGAGGTCGATTCCGCGTTCAGCAGCCAGACGGGCAGCGAGGGGTGAAGCCTTCACTCTGCCGCTGAAAGAAGGAGCTGGCGCAGCAGGAGCTGGCGCCGGAGCTGCCACAGCGACAGGGGCAGGAGCAGGGGTTGGTGCCGGGGCGGGGGCTGGAACTGGCGCTGGAGCGGCAGTGGCTTCGGAAGGTGCAGCAGCTGCCGAATCTTCAACCTCTGCGGCCAGAAGACCGGAAACATCTTCTCCCGCCTCTCCGAGAATGGCAAGGATGCTGTCCACTGCGGCAGTAGCCCCTTTGTCCACACCTATGTGGAGAAGCACACCATCCTGGAAGGATTCGAATTCCATGGTGGCCTTGTCGGTCTCGATTTCAGCGAGAACCTCGCCGGATTCCACCTGATCTCCCACCTTCTTGTGCCACTCAGCCACGACACCCTCTGTCATGGTGTCGCTGAGCTTGGGCATGCGTACGATCTCTGCCATTGTTTTGTAAATCAGTCGTTTACGAATGGGTAGTCCGGCGTCACATAGACATCCTCGTAAAGCTCGTGCTTTTCCGGGAGGGGACTCTCCTCCGCAAACTTGATGGCCTCCTCGACGATGGCCTTGACTTCTTTGTCCACCTCCTTTAACTGGGCCTCGGTCATCCACTTCTGATCGGCAATGACCTTCGCGCAGTGGGCGATGGGATCTCGCTGTTGGAATTCCTCGACCTCCTCCTTCGTGCGGTACTTCTGGGGATCGCTCATGGAGTGTCCTTTGTAACGGTAGGTCTGGATGTCGAGGAGGTAGGGGCCCTCACCCGCACGGCAATGGTCCGCCGCGCGCTTCATTGCATCAGCCACAGCCTCGGGCGACATGCCGTCCACAGACTCGGAAGGCATCTCATAGGAAGCTCCCAATTTGGACAGGTCGGTCACATTTGTGGTCCGCTCGACGGAGGTGCCCATGGCGTACTTGTTGTTTTCCACCACATAAATCACCGGAAGCTTCCACGTCATGGCCATGTTGAATGTCTCGTGCAACATGCCTTGGCGGGCAGCGCCGTCACCGAAGAAACAGATGGTCACGTGATCCTCCTTGCGGTACTTGTCTGCGAATGCGATACCGGCACCGAGACCGATTTGGCCACCGACAATGCCATGTCCACCGAAGAGGTTGCGCTCCTTGTCGAACATGTGCATGGAACCGCCCTTTCCCTTGCTGGAACCGGTGCGCTTTCCGTACAATTCCGCCATCACAACCTTGGGGTCAGTGCCAAGCGCCAACGGATGGGCATGGTCACGGTATGCAGTGATCACACGGTCCGTGGGGCGGGTGCCCTCCACCATACCGGCAAGGATGGCTTCCTGGCCGATATAAAGGTGGCAGAATCCACCAAATTTCTGCTGGATGTAAAGGTGCCCGCAACGCTCTTCGAAGCGGCGCATGAGGAGCATGTCACGGTGCCACTTGACATAAGTCGCTTTGGGGAAAGCCGGCTTCGCCGGTTTCTTCGCAGCCGGCTTGCGGCTAGAGGTTGCCTTCTTGGCAGGCGTGGTGGTCGTCATTTTGCCTGAATTGCAAGCAGCAAATATAGGTCTGCGCGCTCGGCTGACAGGTACCTCAACGCCCCAACAACACCGCGGCGTGTGCACTGATGCCCTCCCCTGTGCCTACGAAGCCCAATCGCTCAGTGGTGGTGGCCTTCACGCCCACTCGATCCACTGGAATTCTCAGGATATCGGCGATGCACCGCCTCATCTCATCGATGTGCGGCCTGAGCTTCGGACGCTCCAAGCAAACCGTGGCATCCACATTGACCACGGACCATCCTTCCGTACAGACCTTGTCCACCGTTTCCCGAAGCAGGACCTTGCTGTCAATGCCCTTGTATGCCTGATCCGTATCGGGAAAATGGGCGCCTATGTCACCCATGGCCCGGGAGCCGAACAGTGCATCGCATATGACGTGGAGCAGGACATCGGCGTCACTGTGGCCCACTGCCCCGAATTCGCAGGGTACGAGAATGCCCCCCAGCCAGAGCTCTTCACCCTTGGCCAATTGATGAACGTCGTATCCGTATCCGATCCGCAGTTCCATCCTCCGAGCGGAATTCAGAAGTTCGATGGATCATCGTCCCCTCCACCCACGACGTCGTCGAAGGCCAAACGAAGGGAAAACCGCAATGTATTGGCGAGTGGATTCTGTTGGGTGGTGGCAATCAAATAACTGAGGTCGATGTCAAGCACCGTGTATTTGATCCCTGCGCCCAGCGTGATGAATTGCCGGTTGCCCTTCGTGAAGTGCTCATAGAAGTATCCACCTCGGACGGCAAAGACGCCGTTGTAATCATATTCGATGCCACCACCGAGGTTGACCTCGCGAAGCTCTTCGCGGAAGATGCTTCCCGGTTCAATCGAGTAGGTGCCGTCTCCTTGGCGTTCTACGATGCCCGGAGCATCGTAGAAGCTCTGCAGGATGCCTGAAGCCACACCCACATTGGGGTCGAAGCCACTCACTATGATGTCATCGTCATCCCCTTCGCCGTATGCCGGAGCCGTTGGAACAAGCAGCTTGTTGGCGTCCAAGGTGAAAGTCAGGTCATTGTAATCATCCAAGAACACGGTGGCCGCCACCCCGGTCTTGAGGTTGGTCGGAATGAAATCCCGCTCGGCAGTCTCGGTGTAGCTCATCTTGGCCCCCACGTTGGAAACACAGACCCCCCAATTCATGCGGCCGTCTCGATCGCCGAATTTGACATTGTCATTGGAATGGAACACCCCGACATCCACGGCTACCGAACGGCCAGGTCGGCTGTCAGCTCCCAGGATGTTGGTACCACCCGTAAGGTTGCTGTGAATGTATCGGGTGGTGAACCCCCCACTGAAGTTGTTTCCGAACTTCTGGGAGAACCCGAAATCCAGTGAGAATTCGTTGGGGCTGAAGTCCCGGATGGCGGTGCCGTTGACGTCCGTGAAAGTGATGTTGCCCAATGAGAAATAACGAAGGGCCATCCCTACCGCCTGCCGCTTGTTCAGCTTGCGCGTTCCGCTGAGGTAGGCGAGCGACATGTCATCCACCAATTGACGCAGCCAAGGAGCATATCCCATGTGGGCCTCGAAGGTCTGGTCGGTAAATGCCATGCGCGCCGGATTCCATGCCATCGCCGCTCCATCAGGAGTCAACGCCACGCCGGCATCTCCCAAGGCCCCACTCCGGCTGTCCGGCGCGATCATGAGGAAAGGCACCGCCGTGGTGATGGTATTCAATTGCAATTGCTCGGCAGTCTCTACCTGCGTCAGCTGTGCCGTTGCGTTCCGGGGGCAGAAGAAGAGGGCCGCTAAAAGCGCAACCCATGGGAAGGTGGAAATCCTGAATTCCATGGTAGGAGGAGCGAAAGTACTACGGCGCTTGGATAAAAAGGGTTCAGTCTAGGAGCACCAATCGACCCGTTTTGGATGACTGCCTCCCTTCCGGGGTGGCTGCCTCCAATCGGTACAGGTAAATCCCGGCATCCAGCGGACTTCCCTTGGAGGATTGTCCGTCCCAATGCCAACCGTCCAACCTGTAACCTGTGGGCGTTTCGGTTCGCTCTGCTTGCCAAACGGCGTTTCCTCCGGAATCGTATATGATCAATTTTAAATCGAGGGCAACACAAGCTTGATTGTGATCAAACCGGAAGGTGGTTCCCCCGCCGTTCATGGGGTTGGGGTAATTGATCAACCCCTCCAAAAACACTTCAAGCTCCTCCACAACCACAAAATCCAAAGCGGCAACGGCGCTGTTGTTGTGTACATCCCAAGCCTTCAATTCCAAACGGTGCGGTCCCGGTTCAATGCCGGACATGGGAAAGACCAGCCTGCCGCTTTGGTAGGTGTTCAGGTCGCTTTGGTAATACTCATTCAAAACTTCCCCCTCATCTCCGTCGAGGACCATTCGGAGATCGTGTCCAATTCCATTGCCCACCGTATTCAATCCCTGATCATCCATAAGAAAGGCGAGCAAAACGGGTTTAGAATCCGTGGTCCCTCCATTCCTGAAGGTGGTGTCGTTCAGGAAGAGCTCGATGGCAGGACCTTCATTGTCTGCCACTGCATCGGGGTTCACTCCGCCAATGACGATCTCTTGTGTGTATCCATGGGCGTCTCGGTCACCGTCAACAGCGTAATAGCTGATGCGACCCGGTGCTGGGTCATAGGAAATGTCCCGGGGAACGACGAACTCGAATTCGAACACACCCCCCTCGGCGGTCACCGCTCCAGCATGGATGCGGTTGCGCCATTCGCTGTAGGAGATCCCACCGCCCGTACCCCCGTCGTTGTTGAGGGTGGTGACTTCCGACTTCTGGTCGAAAACCGTGGGATACACGTATCCGTTGAAGTCCGTGAGCACATTGCCCGCTTCATCCGATACGTAGCCTCTCACCACGACATGTTCCAAAGCGCTCAGGGTGTCGGCCCAAGCGTCGATGGGGATGCCATTCACCTCGCTGGTCCTGACCTCGAAGCTGGGTGTGGCCAGTGTCAAGGCTACATCTCCGAGCAAGGTGAAATTCCTTTTGTTGGAGGATGACCCGGCGGATGGATGGTTCTTGGTCCTGCGCAGAATGTCACCGAGACGCTGCCGCTCGCCTGGCGGCGCATCGAACGCAACGGCAAAGAATGCGGTGTTCAACTGTTCGTTCGCATAGCTGTACACCACCCGGGTGGTGGTCATCATGGCGATGGCTCCCCCCTCGGGATTCATGACCATGAGCTCCCCCGCCGTCTCCAAGTCGGGGTCGTCAAACCGAGCCAACTCGCAGGTTGCGGTGAAGAAGAGTGGCATTCGGTCGAGGTTGTCCCAACTGCTGATGGTGGAGGTATTCAGCACCCGCTCGTGCGCCCAGCCCCGCTCACCTCCGTGGCCTATGTAGTTGATGACCAGCGCACCCTCGCGTACTTGTCGGTCGATGGCCTCCTCTACCTCGGGATATCGCTCTCCTCCCGGTGTCGCCACCTGCGGGTAGGCATCCATGAAGATTCTCTTGAGGTCATATTCACCGTGATTCTCTTCCAATCCTTGGGCGTGGCCAATGCTGTATACTGTGTGGCCGGTCTCCGTGGCAGATCCGTTGCCATCGAAATCATCCGCAACGAAGCAGATTCGATTGCGCCAAGGGCCGAATGGATTGCCTTCCGCCCCACCTGGTACACCCGCCGTAATGCATGCCGCACCATCAGGATCCGGATTGCCCCCCATGTAGACGGCGACTTTGTTGACCGCAGCCCATGCCTCTGCCAGATTGCCCGCTGGAATCCTTCCCACTCCGATGGCCAGCGTATCTGTCAATCGCTCCGATGCCGTGTGAGAGAGGAAACCGAAGTAATCGTCGGTGACATAACTCTGTGTAGGTGTGTGGCTCTGTTCACTCTGAAACGACACAAGCAAATTCTCATACCTCGGAAGGTTTCGATTGCGATAGGTCCCATCCCCGAAGAGCTGGAGATAACGCGGCTCGAGGCTGGGATTGCCTTCCGCGCGGTCGTACAGCATCTTCATCAGCATCTTGATGGCCGTCGGGTCCACCCGACCAGAACTGAAGCAATCGTAGATGAACGACGGCTCCAAAACCGCCACACTCAGCCCTTCGGCAAAGTGGAGGCTCGCAAGACTGTCGGCAGCTTCGCGCAATCCGGGCGGAGTGATGACCACCAAATCCACCTGTGGGATGCCATGCACGTCGGTGTTTTGGACGGGACCGATGGGCACGGGCGTATAAAAACCCGACCCGGTGCCGGCACGAAAGGTGCGCAGCGTACCGTAATCCACGCGGAAGCGGGCTTCGCCGTCTTCGACCTGGAATGGAATGGCCACCGGCGATTGGGGATCCGTCACATCCCACACCCGTTGTACGGATTGCCCCTGTCCGATGGCCCATTCCACTATGCTACCCGGAGCCACGGCGGAGGCGCGAACAAACTCCTGTTGTGTTCCTCCTGACATCGATGCCCAGCGGCTTCCCGTGATCCTCACATAGTCCAACCAGCCTTTCGCATCGGAAACCTGGGCGTCCAAAGAAATCCCCACCTGTATCACATCGGAAACAGGCGTCCACGGCCAGGCACCCGCGCCGATTTGCGCTTGGGCAACATGGGACTGGGCTCCTGTGACGGACGGACTGATGGTCCAGCTGCTGTCTCCCAAATTCACCGTGTATGGGCTGACTGCGCCTACGGAGCGCCCCATCAACCTCACCTCGAGGAGTGCATCATCTTCCGTGATGTCCGGAACAAGAAACGGAATGGTGTGAGAAGGATTCTGATCGAATATTTCACCAAAGAAATTCCGTCCAGAGCGGATGATGGTGGCCTGCTCCAATTCATGGAACATCCGGAAGTCCGTGCGCGTCAAAAGGGTGTCGAAATCACCTGAAAGCAAGGGCTCAGTGTCAATCCGAACCGGGGACACATCGTCCACGCGCAAAAAATACCAAGCCGTGTCCGACCAGGGGTTGATCTCGTGGGTCCATTTGCCGGAAGCCTCGTCCCAATTCCAGGAAGAGGTCCCATCTCCCATAAAGATGAAGTGGTCGTTTCCGTCGAATTGCCCGTTTCCATCGTCGACCATTTCGATGGGGATCGGCACCAGATCAAGGGGCCGTTCCATCGCGTTGTCAATCGGCAATGCATCTCCACCGTGTCCATATAGATTGACGCGGCTGGGGTCTACGGAACCCGGTTCCAGTCCCAACTCAGAAATGAAGTTGGCATCCACTCTGTGGAACCCATCGCGCACGGTCGCAATGCGATACCATTGGCCTTCCGAGAGAGCGGAATGCGCTGGCCAATCGTACACAAACTGACCAGAAACCGCAGCCGCAGCCAAGCAAAAGAAACCCAGCAACGCACTTCGCCGTATACCTGATTGCAATGGCTTTGCGACCTTCCAAGGCAACGATTTCCGTTGCTGCTTCGTTTGGGTCATGGGCATGGTCGAGAATCCTTGTTGCGACAACGTCAGGCAGCGCTTGTTTGTTGCTTCGTAGCAAAGATGTTCGGCAATTCCCACAAGTTTGTAATTTTCACGTTCTTATACAGGGAACTTCGGTTCCTGTCAACCGCATGGCCATGAAGCTCCAACCGTCCTACCGCACCGCGGGTTTCCGCGTTTTCGGCATCCCAGCCCTTGCGCTGATGATGACGTGTTTCTGCACGTTTACACCGGAAACGGCGTCGGCTCAGGACCCGGAATTCACTCAATTCTACTCGAACCCCGTCTATCTGAACCCCGCTTTTGCAGGTGCGGCGCGGTGCCCGAGGTTCGTGATGAATTACCGCAATCAATGGCCTGCCATGAGCGGCAATTATGTGACTTCTGCTGCGGCATACGACCAACACATCCCGAGTATCTCTGGCGGATTGGGCTTCATTGTAATGAATGACCGCGCAGGTCGAGGGACCTTGAGCACGACAAGGCTGAGCGGCATTTACAGCTATCAGCAGGCTGTCAGCCGGAAATTCTCGATCAAGGCAGGATTTGAAGCCACCTATTTTCAGAAAGCCCTCGATTGGAGCCAACTGACTTTCGGTGACATGATCGATCCCCGCAAAGGATTCATCTACGAGACGCAGGACCAACCCCGTGGTGGCAAGGTGAGTCAGGTAGATTTCAGTGCGGGAATCGTGGGCTTCAGCAAAAAAGTGTACTTCGGATTTGCCGCCCACCACCTCAATGAGCCCAATGAGAGCCTGGTTGTGGGAGTGAGCCGCTTGCCGATGAAATTGACGGCGCACTTCGGTGCCCTTTTGCCGCTCGATGGTGACGCCCGTTATGCCAGCGCCTTCATTTCCCCCAACATTCTGTACCGTCGGCAGGGTGAGTTCCAACAACTCAATTTCGGGGGATACGTGAGCAAAGGCCCGATTGTCGGAGGAATTTGGTACCGGGGCATCCTCGGCACCCAATATCGAGACGCGTTCATCGTTACTCTAGGTATACAATCAGACGTCATCAGGTTTGGCTACAGTTACGACGTGACCGTATCCGACCTTACCCCAGCCACCGGTGGATCCCACGAGGTCAGCATGGCTTTGAACTTCGATTGCCGCTCCAAGCGCATCAAGTTCCGCAGCCCTCCCTGTCCGGGATTCTGAAAAACATTCCCTGCAAGGAAATCCAATAGAAAGCGATGCAGAAGCTCCAATCCTTCCTCCTCTTTTCGGGTGTCATCCTCGGCACAGTCATCCTACTGACCTCCTGCCAAGGCGGTGCGTCAGGCGCCACTGGATGGGCTTACAATGACTCCGAAAATGGGGGGTTCCAGAAATTGCCTTACATCGGTCAGGAAACCGGTCCGGGTCTCGTCTTTGTAGAGGGCGGAACCTTTACGATGGGCCAGGTGGAAGACGACCTTACGGGTGCTTGGGACAACGTTCCACGCCGCGTTACGGTCAGTTCGTTCTACATGGACGAGGTGGAAGTAACGAACATGTATTGGCTGGAGTACCTCTTCTGGTTGAACCGGGTATACGGTGATGGGTTTCCCGAAATCGTGGACCGGGCCAAGCCCGACACCCTCGTATGGCGGGATCCGCGTGCATACAATGAACCCTATGTCAACTATTACCTGAGACACCCGGCATACCGCGACTACCCGGTTGTGGGCGTTTCTTGGTTGCAGGCAAATGAGTTCTGCAAGTGGAGAACCGACCGTGTAAACGAACAGATCATGGTGCGCGAAGGGTTCCTCGTCCACAACCCCACTGGCCAGGTGGATGACAGCTTTTTCAGCACGGAAGCTTATCTCGATGGTCAATACGAGGAAGCAGCAAAAGCCGCAGACGGCATCAAAGACCTCCGTCCCAACGGTGTAGGCTACCGCAATGTGGCCATGACCGACGGCATTCTTCTTCCCGATTACCGCCTGCCCACAGAGGCTGAGTGGGAATACGCCGCCCTTTCTCTGATTGGCAACAGTGGAGAAGAATTGATCACGAGTCGCCGCACCTACCCTTGGGACGGTCACTACGTGCGCAATGACGACAGCCGGGGTAAGTTCTATGGTGAGATCAATGCCAACTTCGTGCGGGCCCGCGGTGACTACATGGGTGTGGCGGGTGCTCTGAACGACAATGCCGATGTCACGGCTCCCGTCTACAGCTACGCTCCCAACGACTACGGCTTGTACAACATGGCTGGCAACGTGAGCGAATGGGTGATGGACGTATACCGTCCCGGGACGCTTCAGGACGCTCAAGAATTCCGTCCTTTCCGAGGAAATGTCTTCTCAACGAAAATGCTCGACAGCGAGGGCAATGTGATGGACAAGTTGGACTACGTCCAGTATGACATTCGTGCCATCGAGTCCTTCCTCGAGGAATATGAGGAAACCGCCGGCTCATCATTGACTACGGAAGGTCAGAATCTCATTGACAACCTGAAAAGCAAGATTGAAAGTGCCAACGAGGATCTGGAAGTCAAGCGCACGGAAGAAGCCATGACAAAAATGGACGAGGCACTTGACCTTATCGAGGAGAGTGAATCACCGGCTGCCCCGGATTTGCGCAAGGCATGGACGGCCAACATCACAGGCAAGCCCGGAGAAATGCGCTACCGCGATGTGACGGTCGAGGAAAACCTCAACCGCCGCAACTACAAAGTGGCAGACAACATCGATTACCTCGATGGAGACTTGGAAAGCTCCATTTCTTTCAGCCAAACAGAATTGAGCGACCGCGACGACCTTGTCTACGACTATGGAGAGACTTCTCTGATCAATGACAACGTCCGTGTTTACAAAGGGGGAAGCTGGAACGACCGCGTGTACTGGATCATTCCGGGAACGCGCCGCTTCCTCGAGGAGGACCAAAGCTCGGCCACCATTGGTTTCCGTTGCGCCATGACCCGCGTGGGATCACCCAAGGGCAACATGATGGGCGGCGAATAGTAAGCACCATTGATTGTTCATTGCGAACCCCGCTTGGTCTTCCGACCTCGCGGGGTTCGCTGTTTATTGCAGACATGACCGCCGCTGAACTCCAAGCGTTGCTGAACGTATTTGACCGGTCCCGGGGTGTCACAACGGACTCCCGTAAATGCGGGCCGGGGTTGCTCTACTTTGCGCTCAAAGGCGAGCGATTCGACGGCAATGAGTTCGCGCCCGAAGCGATATCCAAAGGGTGCATCGCAGCGGTGGTGGACGACGCCTCAGTCCAAGGTGAGGGCTTGATTCACGTGCCCGATGGCTTATCGGCCCTGCAAGAACTGGCCCGGGCCCACCGACGCCGATTCCGGGGGCCTGTATTCGGGCTCACGGGAAGCAACGGCAAGACCACCACCAAAGAGCTGATCCGAGCGGTAGTAGGCAAGCATCTCAAGGTGCACGCCACAGAGGGCAATCTGAACAACCACATCGGAGTCCCCCTCACGCTGCTTGCCATGCCGTTGGACACGGATTTCGCGCTTGTGGAAATGGGAGCCAACCACCAGGGAGAAATCGCAGACCTGTGCACCATTGCCGAGCCAACCCATGGAATGATCACCAATGTTGGTTTGGCCCACCTGGAGGGATTTGGCGGTGTCGAAGGCGTCAAAAAAGGAAAGCAAGAGCTCTATCGGCACCTCGCTTCTGTTGGGGGACAAGCGCTGGTGAATGCGGGGGATGCCGACCTCATGGCCCTGTCAGAACTCGATGGATTGGAGCGCATTCTTTATGGGACGGAGCATCACCCACCTCACGCATGGCGCACAGGGGATGCTGTCGATGCCCCGATAGCCTGGACGCGTTTCGAAGGCAGGGAACCAGGCCCTTGGCATGCGGGCGGGCCTCTCTCCGTTCAGCTTCCGGGTGCCCATCAATTGGACAACATGCAGGCGGCCATAGCCACAGGGGTTCACTTTGGCGTTGCGCCCCAGGCCATCAATGAAGCCCTGGTGGATTTTCGCCCGGTAGACCAACGGGGAGAGCCTGTGAAGACCCAAAGCAACCTCATCATTGTGGACTGCTACAACGCGAACCCGAGCTCTGTGGAATCTACCCTTCGCGCCTTTGCCAAAGCGGGTCATGACGCCCCATTGGCCATACTCGGAGACATGAAGGAACTGGGAGATCACGCTCCAGAAGGTCATCGGATGGTACGGGATGTGGCCCGCGAATGCGGGCTCGAATGTTGGGTCGTGGGGAAGGACTTTTGTCAATACGCCCCGTCCGACCGGACTTTTGAGGATATGTCATCCTTGGAAACCGCTTTGGAATTGGAAAAGCCCAAGGGCCGGACCATCCTGTTGAAGGGGTCTCGATCCATGCGCATGGAAGGGTTGGTAGACATGCTCTGAGGCCCCGTTCAGCCCGGGGGTCCGGCTTATCTTGCGGGCCCATGGATTTCATCGCCGAATTGAAATGGCGCGGCCTCCTGCACGATGCCATGCCGGGCCTCGAGGAGCAACTCGCCAAGGAACAGACCACAGGCTATGTGGGATTTGACCCAACAGCCGACTCACTCCACATTGGAAATCTTGTACCGGTCATGCTGCTCGTGCATCTTCAGCGCGCAGGACACAAGCCCATTGCCCTTGTGGGGGGCGCTACAGGTATGGTGGGTGACCCCTCCGGCAAAACAGCCGAGCGCCAACTGCTCGACATGGACACCCTCGAGCACAACCTCGCCAGTCAGAAAGCCCAGCTGGAGCGTTTCCTCGACTTCGAAGGAGCGGCAGCGGCAGAGGTCGTCAACAATTTCGATTGGTTCAAAGACTTGAGTTTCCTTGATTTCATTCGGGACGTCGGCAAGCACATTACGGTCAACTACATGATGGCCAAGGAATCGGTCAAGAACCGATTGGAGGGGGGAATGAGCTTCACGGAATTCAGCTACCAACTGGTTCAGGGATATGACTTCTACCACCTATGGAAGGAGCACAATTGCATGCTCCAGATGGGCGGCAGCGACCAATGGGGCAACATGACCACAGGCACAGAGCTGATCCGTCGCAAAGGCCAGGGTCATGCCTTTGCGCTGACCGCCCCGCTCATCACCAAAGCGGATGGATCCAAGTTTGGAAAGAGTGAAGGTGGAAACATCTGGATTGACAAAGCCCGAACGAGCGTCTACAAGTTCTACCAGTACTGGATCAACGCAGCCGACGAGGATGCAGCAAGATTCATTCGGATCTTCACCTTGTTGGAACGGGATCGCATCGAGGAAATTGAGGCCGCCCACGCGGAGAATCCCGGTGCCCGGTTGCTACAGAAGGAACTCGCTGCGGATGTGACGCGCCGCATACACGGAGAGGAAGATTTGCAGACTGCCATGGCCGCCACGGCTTTGCTCTTTGGCAAGAGCACGGAGGCGGATCTCAGGGCCCTTCCCGAATCGGAACTGCTCAGTGTTTTTGAGGGAGTCCCTCAACGCGAAGTGGCCCGCGAGAGCCTATCGGCCGGGATTGGGATCATCGACTTGCTCGCGGGCGGGGATTCACCTTTCCTTACAAGCGGAGGCGAGGCTCGGCGTGCCCTGAATGAAAACTCGATCAGCGTGAACCGCAACAAGGTCACCGCGGAGAAAATCGTAGGCTTGGACGATTGCATCGGAAGTGGTCTCGTCCTCCTTCAAAGGGGCAAGAAGAATTACTTTCTCGTGCGGGTGATCGGTTGATCAGGAGAACAGGGACGCCAGGTCCCGACCTTCTGCGAGGTAAAGGAACACCACCAGAAGGACGCTGATGACCAATCCCAAGGTGGCCTTTCCGAGGTCGCCAAAAACCATGGGCCAAAGCTTGGACCGGTCCAGTTCGTTCAACCGCATGCGCAGCGCCACCTCTCGTCCTGCCAACATGCCGAGGAAAACCCAAGTGGTGCTCATCGGCACTTTCGCACCGATTCCGAAGGTGTCAAACTTGAAAATGAGCAACACCAGTCCATAGAAAAGGTCAATGAAGGTGGCCGAACGTATGTCCGCCGTGTTGGTCTTGACCCGGACAATCTTCTGGATTTCGCCGCCGCGTTGGTAGAAGATGTAGCCGAGCATGCCCACGAGTACGAAGAGGGCAAAGGCAAACTTCCAGAACGGAACATCTGCCGGATCGCCGAGATAAACCAGGATGTTGACGAGGTCCTGTGTGAGCCACTGACTCCAGAGGAAACCCGTTGCGAGCCACTGCGTCACTGTCCAGAATCTTTTGTCTCGTAGGATGCCCTTGTTTTCCTCCATGGGATTGCGGAGAAAAAAGCGCTCGGTGAGTCGACTCAAGGCCACGAACGCTACAATGGCGAACAGAAAGGCCACACCGTAGCCTCCCAAGCTTTTCACAAGCATCTTGGGCAGCGCCTTCGGTGCGAAGAAAGTGAGCACAAGAAATGTGGTGCTGACAGGTATTCCCAGCCTCGTGATGCCCAATAGCACCAAGGGTGGCAAGATGTACCAAAAGGTGAGCTTGGGGAATGAAATGGGTTTCTCTGGATCCTGGAACAACCCTCCGTACTTGCCAAAAGTCAAATCTCCTCCCTTGCCTCCGAGGTATTCCCCCAGACCCAAATATCCCATGGTGACAACAATGGCCATGATGCCTCCGGCAAAAATCCAGAGCAGCCACCATGGCTTGTCCTCGTTGGAGGTCAGGAAAGTCCCCAAGGTCTGGATACTGTCATTGCCCACCACAGAATAGGCAGCAAGGCTAAACCCGATTAAGGCGATGGCAGCTTCCATTTGGCGCGAAGCTAGTTTCGGACCAGATGGTTGCCAAAGATTCGGATCATTGAACCATCAAATTGCACCCCCTC
>JAURDB010000045.1 GCA_030828175.1 Flavobacteriales bacterium | reverse complement strand
TCACAACGCGGAGGGCTTCCTCGTCCAATCGAGGGTCGACCGGACGCAATACCCGGCTGTCCCGCACCTTTCCGTCCTTTCCGACAACGAAGTACACGAAGACCGTGCCCTGGATGCCTGCATCCTTGGCGATGGGGGGGTACTTGGTGTTGGAGCTGACGTACTTGATGATCTCGAGCTGGGTGCACTGGTCACGCTCCGGTCCGGTCTTGCTTTTGCAAGGACCGAATCCAGGCATGTCCTCTACAATCATGAAGGGGATGTCCTCCTCCACAACCTCTTCTTCCTCGACCTCGATGATCTCGATTTCGGTGTCCTCATCGATTTCAATGTCCTCGATGACCAGTTCCTCTTCGATTTCCTCCTCGTCATCCACGATTTCAATCACCGTCGTCTGCTGGGGAGGCGGTGGCGGTGGCGGTGGCGGGATGACGTTCACCGGAATGACCTCGTCCTCGAGGAGGTCGACCTCAAAATCGAGGGCCCGGATGATGTTCACGTCGTAGCTGGTCCAGGCCAGTGCGGCGAGAAGCAGGGAGAGCACCGAAACGAATCCGATGGACCTCCAGGTGCCCCTCTTGTTCTCGAGGTCGGCTTGGGGTGTCTTGCGTGGCTGCATGGATGAAATGTTGCTGGGCCTTCCCTTTTGGGAGGGCCAAATTAATCAATGGGGTCGCTTACCCACAGGCCACATCAAATACAATGCCCGAAATGCGAGTCCAGCCAGCGTGAGCCCCATGAAATCGGCCAGCAAATCCCACGGATCACTGCCCCGACCGGGAAAAACAAGCCCTTGTGCCCCCTCCAGAATCAGGGCCAAAAGCATCCCACCACCGATGACCCACCACCAAGCTTGACGGCACGCCAAGCCTCCGTCACGTCCCTTTCGCAAGGCAATGAGCGCCGACAATCCGAACATACCGAACAGTACCATGTGCAGCAGGATGTCCAGCCGCCAGTTCATCCACCAATCGTGTGCACCCAGCTCGCCACCAGGCATGGCATGGAGGGCCACAACGGCCAACCCCATCCAGAGTGCGGGCTGGAGCCGACGCCAGCGGCCCTGTCCGCGGGTCTCAGCCGACTTCCGCGGCATATGCCTCGGCCGACATCAAATGGTCCAGATCCGGCGTTCCATCGAGCCTGATCTTGATGATCCATCCCGCGCCATAGGGGTCCTCATTGATGAGAGCGGGATTGTCCTCCAATGCGACGTTCAACTCCGCCACTGTGCCGGACACGGGCATGAACATATCGCTGACCGTCTTGACGGCCTCGATCGTGCCGAACACGGCGTCCACATCCAGTTCCTCGTCTTCGGTCTCGACCTCAACAAACACGATGTCTCCCAATTCCGATTGAGCGAAATCAGTGATGCCCACGGTGGCCACGTCTCCCTCGACGCGCACCCATTCGTGGTCCTTGGAATAGCGAAGGTCCTGGGGAATGTTCATGGGGTGCAATGTAGCGCAGGCGCACCATGCGCCGCACGAATTATTGCGTGAGGTTGAAGCGCAACGCGATGCCGCTCTTGACGTTCGTCGTGGCGAAACTCGTGGACACCTTCGGGCGCGTCAATTGCTCGTCGAAGAAGGCCTGCAGAATCAACTTCCGCGAAACCTCGAGGTCCGCGCTGAACTTGATGCTGGCCACTTTCTGGCCCGCCGTCACTTGGTTCTCTCGGTTGTCCACGCCCCCGGCGCCGCCCTGCACGGCCGCCAGTGGATCCAGTTTCCGGATGATGGTCGCGTTGTCGCGCACCGTGATGTCGAGGCGCAGCACCACATCGGTTTCCTTCAGCATCTGAATCGGCAGCTTGCCACGTGTGCGCAAGAAGGGATTCGGGACATTGGCGATGCGGTAACCCGTTCCAATCACGAGCGCGCTGCTCTTGGTCTCGGTGATCTGGTTGTTCGTCAGTCCGAAGTTGATGGTGCGGTCACGGCGCATCTCCACCTTGATCTGCGGCTCGTTCTTGCCTTTGGCCTTCAAGGTCATGTCCACCCCGATCAACGGCGACATCTGCTCCGAGATGGTGATCTGATTGTACTGGCGCTCGTTGATCCAGTTGCCCACCACATCCGTGCCCGATGGCAGACCCAGGTCATTCTGCTGGTAGCTCAAGTTCGTGACGTAGGAAGTGGTCATGGTAGACCGGTAGCTGTGGTTCAAGGTGAAGCGCTTGACACGGTTCTTGAGGAGGTTGCCCTTGGACAATCCATCGTAACTCACACGCCAATTCGGAGCCAGGGCCGTCTTGAAAGGGTCCAACGAAACTTTGTCCGTCTCTTCTCCTGTGTAGGCCGCGATGAAAGCGGGAATGGTCACAGCCGGGTTTGTAGGGCCCCAACCGGAATAATAGCCGGTCGGCTCACTGTCAGGTAGGTTGTAGTTCGCAGCGTTCAACCGCTCGCTCATGTCGAGGCGGTTCAGCTTGAACTGACGCCACGTGTCACTGTCAAATGTCTCGTCATCCTCCACAAAAGCCGTACCCCACGTCATGATCGTAGAAGTGAAATTGCCGCCGTCCTGGGGCGATTCGAACTGCCAATCCCCTATGGCATCATCGAAACGGAAGAAACTCTGCTGGTTCCGGCTTTCGGTGCGGCTGGCATCGAGGTCAATCTTCAAATCATCGATCGGCTCCACCTGCGCCCGAAGGTTGAGGTTGGAGGTGTAGTTCTCCTGGTAGGTCTGGTTCTGATAAGGACTCGCGGTCAGCCAGCCATTGTTGGCTGCCTCCACCGCGTAATCTCCCGTGCGGTTGCCCTGCAAGTCGGTGTTCTGGTGCCCGAGCAAGAAAGGCAGACCAGGCGACTCAAAAGTCTCATCAAAGCCGGCGTATCGCGCCTTCCGGTCCGCGGCGAGGCCCGGAAGCAGGATGCCCTCGTTGCGTGAATAGCTCATGTTCAAGCTCTTCACGGACATCATGGCCTTGAGCACAAAGGAGAGGGGGTCGATGTAAAGCGGCGGCTTTTCATCGTCTTCGTAGTTGCCGAATCCATCCCGGTCCTCGTTCTCGATTTCCTTCTTCCGCTTCTCCTTCTCCTTCATGAAATCCCGCTTGCGCTTCCCTGAACTGATGTCCTTCAGGAAGGGGACCTTGTCGTAGAGGGTCTTCAAACTGGCCTGCGCATTGAGGGTAATGTTCCTGCTGTTTTGGATGGTGTGTCCCAAGCTGTCTTGAGAGAAGGGGGCGCGGTCCCAACGGTAGGTACTTTGGTACCGCACATCCGCAGAGGTGAAGTCCAACAGCGGAAGCTTGTCCAACGGAAGCTTGTAGCTCGCAGAGATGTTGTGGTCGTAGGTAGTGACCTCTCCAAAATTCTGGATGTTGGTCAGCACCGTGTCACGGTAGCGCGCGTAACCCTCTGCATCGTTCCGGTCGATGACCCCGGCCGGCTCGCCCACCAAGGCAGTCGCCCGGCCGTTGTAGTCCAGCCTCAGGCTCTTGGTCAGGTCCCATTTGACCACGTAATCGCGGTTCCAATTCCATTGCTTCAACACCTGTGTATTCACCAGCACAGCCGTCTCCACACCCAGAAGGTCTGCCGTATTGTTGCGAATGCGGTTGGCCTCATAGGTCTTGTCCATGGACATATTGACCGAGACCTGCTTGAGTCCCGTGTAGAAATTGAAGTCCGTCAACCAGCGAATCGCCTTGCCCCGACCCAACCAAGCAAAGGGCTTCACCTCCTTGGGGCGGTTTGTAAAGTCATAGCGAATGCCCCCGCGATAATTCCTGCGGATGTTGAACTCGGTATTGATGTCGCGCTGGTAGTTCTCGGTGTAGGCGAAGTTGGCACTCAGGTTGCCCGGATCGAGGAAGGCCAAGGGCCCACCGCTGTTCTTTCCGCCACCACCCGATGGCTTGCCTGCCGCTCCGCGTTGCGCCATGAGCTCGCGTTCCTTCGTGACATCGTCTGCGCCAGCCAGCCGTTTGGCCGTCTCCTCCTCTGTCTCCTTCCCTGATTTCTTCTTGTCTTTCTTGTCCTTCTTGTCCCGCCCTCCGAGCTGTGGGTCGATTTTGATGTTGGAGAAGTTGATGCTTCGTATGCGGTTGATCTGCTGTGACTTCTTCTGCCGCTCGGTAGACAATCCAGCATCCGCAATTTCCACGTCCGGCGAAAGCGGATCGAACTGCGGAGTGGACACCGTCTCACTGTATCCCAAATACATGGGCAGTTGCACCCCCAAGAAGTCCGGGAGGAACTTGCCGAGCTGCAAGGTGGTATTGGCATCCACCCCTTGGATGGTCTCACGCTGACGCTCCTGGACCCGCTGCTCCAATCCGCCCCACCCCGGGGTCGACATGTTCGCTGCAACATTGAGGTTTCCAAGGTCACTCAACGTAGCCTGAAGCTGAGCTGTCGCAGCCCATCCACCCTCTTCGTTGAAGTCCGCGAGCCTCAACTCATTGGCCCATACGACAGCGCACTTCTCCAAGCCATCATCATCGTATCCAAAGGGGCCCTCGTCCTTATCCGAATTGCGGATGCCAATCATCACCGTCACCACATTGGCGAGGTTGGGGTTTCCCTTAACGACATAGCGTTCCGCCCCCTCGATGCGCTCGAACTCCTGAAACAACGGGTATCCCACGGGACGTGAAACCTTCAAGGTCTGCAGGTCCTGGAAACGCAGGTCAATTTCATTGGCCTGGGGCCAAATCTCGGTCTCCTCCGAAGTGCCCCATGGCGTGACCTGCAAGGGGATCTCGTATTCGTAATAGTTGTCGACGAAGTCCGAACCCAATCGAATGAAGGCCGTCAAATCACCCGTTTCCAACGGCTCGTCTGAGCGGGCTTGCTCGGCGTGGACAAACATGCGCAACCGCTTGTACATCCGCATGTCGAAGTTGATGTTCCGATAAGCCGCCCGAGCGTCACCGTCTTCCAGACCGCATACCTCCAACTGAAGCGATTGCTCATTGAGCTGCGCTTGGTTGGCTGTGGCTACGTTGATTTCTCGAATGATGCCGGGTGGCGTCACGTAATTGATGGGCTGGCGATAACCGTTCTCCTCAATGTTGACGGCACTGATGGCAAACTGCGTGTCGGAGGGGTCATCCGGCTCGATTTCCTGCGGGCCCGCCAGCGATTGCTCAAACTTCCGCCACTCTCCTCGGATCAACTCCAGACGGGCAAATCGCAGGGTGACGGGCTGTCTCCATCCCTTCATGAAAATCCGCATGAAGCGGATGCTCCGGAAATCGCTGATGCCTCCAATGCGCGCCTCAAAATCCCGGATGGGCACTTTGAACTGAAACCACTTGACCTGCCGGGTCTCCCCATTGGGCATGGTCTTGTCGGCCACGAGCACATCGGAGAGGTAGTTGCGGCCGATGTTGGTCTCGTTCAACTGGCCGGGACGCAGGGGAATGCGGTATTGGAAATAACTCTCAATCGAACTGAGGGTCAGGTCCTCGTTGAGGTCCTCCGTGTTCGGAAGGGTGGTTGAAGCAATCGGATACCCGGCAGGTTGCGCCGTGCTCGAATTGCCCTCGTAGCCGTTGAAAAAGCGGTAGCGCTCCAGGACATCCTCCTCGTTTGCCTGGGCCTCGGGGTCCCTGAAATAACGGAAGTCATCGGCCGATGGGTCCTGGCGGATGGCATCGTAGGCATCCGGTTCCAAAGCGTTCTGCAAACCATCCAACCAATCCGAGAAAAAGACCTGCTCTTCATCAGAATTCAATCCATCCAAGCCCACATCCTGCTGGCTGTAATCGCCGGTTGAGTTGTCAAAAGCGTTGACCACGTTGAAGGTGGAAGGGTCAGCCACCACCCCCCACGTCGACTCCACAGTAGGTGCCGGCTGGTTCGCAGAGGGCAAACCGTTCTCGAAAGCCAGCTGACCGTCGTTCAAGAGGTCCTCACTCACCGAACCGAGGTTCATGTAAAGGTCACCTCCCGTATCGTTGGGGCTGTCCTCATTGAACGGGTCCATCACCCAGAATTGGATGTACTCCACGTTGGAGAGCTCGAAGTCCGTGGTAAGCAGGGCGCGCTGTATGCCACCCCATCGCTCCTCGGGAGCTTGCAGGGAACCATCGGGATTCAAACCCGGAACGGGTCCGATGCCCTCGGCGGGCAAATAATTGTAGGGCCCCCTCACAGATGGGTCGAAGGTCAGATCGAAGGTGGGCAGGTTTTCGGGCGTTCCCAGCGGCAACTGTCGGTTCGGGAACACCTCCTTGTTCTCCACCAAGCGCATCAAGTGGTTCGAGCGGACATCGAGGTCCACTTCGCCATCCTGCAATCCGCCTCCGAAGAAGCTCGGGTCGATGGTATACCAATTGAGACGCGCCCGGTTGTAGTTGAAGAACAGGCTGTCCTCGACATCGCCTTCCGGAAAAAGGTTGGGCTGCAGCTTGGGCGTACTCGCCAAGCTCCACTGCGTCCAGGAGCGGATGTCAATCGCACTCTGGGAACCCTCGAAGTCATCGATGTAGGCGTTGCCCTCCTTTCCCACGGCGCGGCTGTGCCCGGGAATCAGGTAGGCCGCTTCGGCACTGAGATTGATGCTCGAAGGCGACGAAGCCTTGATGAGTGGCAGCTTGTCGATCAGGTCCGTCAGGAATTGACTCGACCTGGAATAGGTAAAATCCGCCCCCATGATGGTGTTGTTCACCGGCTCATCTCCAATGTTGACCTTTTGGGTCAAGGGGCGCTCGCGCAGATTGAGGAACGTCGCTCCCATCGCCAGTTCCTCGCTCGGCGCGTAATCAAAGCGCGTTCCGATCATGGTCTTGGTCTGGATGTTGAAGAGGCTGTTGCTCTCCAGCGACACCCGGATGGGTTGACCGCTCTCCAACAAACCGTCATTGATGATGCGCACCCGGCCGAGGTTGTAGTCCACGGTGTAGTCCTGGTTTTCGATCAGCCTCACACCGCCTGATGTGACGGTCACCGAACCCTCCGGAATGTTGAGTGCATTCAACATGATCTCCGAGCTCACCTGGCTTTGGTACTGGCCTTTGATGCGGAAGCGGTTCAATGAGGGAATCTGCTGGGCCGCCGTCTTGGTGCTGTCGTACAACGGCTGGAATACAATGGTCTGAATCAGCGACTGGGCCTGATCTGGGTCCGTCACCCTGGCTTCGATCTGATCCCGCAGTGATTTTCCGAACGGCTCCACCGAAGGGAGGAAGACCCGGCCGTTCTGGCTATTCATCGTACCACCTTGCGTCGCCGCATTGTCCACGAAATCGTACACCCCATCTGGCTGAAGTTGCCCGTTGACATCGATGCGGTCCATGCCGAGGACCTGGATCAACATCTCACCGTCGAGCGGGTCTCGCGGGATGTAGTTGAGGTCCACACCTGTGGCAGGATCGTTGTACCAGATGCCAATGCGGAAGTCCTCCGAGCTCAATCCAAAGGCGCCCAGCGAATAGACGTTCTTCATCATCAGGTCCCACAAAGGGGCCACGTCCCCATTCTCCAGGCTGACCCTGGTAACGGAACTCTTGAGCATCTTCAGCACGAGCGCACCCGGAGCTGCATAGCCATCCTGACTCAACGTACCGACTTGGTATGTCTCTCCGTCCAAGGTGTATTCGTAGGCCACGGCCAACACTTCCGCGTTGTTGAGCGACTGCCGCAGGCTGATGAAGCCCAATCGATCGTTGTAGGTGAACTCTGTCTGGGCCAATCGCCGGGCATTGCCCACCCGTTCATAGTGAATGCCCTGGTCGTAAATGGGAGAACCATCCGGTCCGGTGTAAGCGGCAATGGCCGCTCCCGCTCCACTGAACCCCATCACATTGGGGTCGCCGGTCATGTCCAGGAAAATCTCGTTGTTGGCGTTGTTCGGCGCCCGGTTGAGGGTAATGCCCAAATCGGGACTGTCCGTGAGTTCACCGATGGGCAGGTCGGTGGAGATGTAGTCCGGATGCTCGCCGATGTCCGTGAAGGCCAGGATGTTCCGCACATCCTGTGTATTGGCCTGCGTGTTTACCACGTAAACCTCGATCCGCGTGATGCGCGCTCCAGAATTGACAACCGGAAGGCTCCTGAGCGCATTGTCGTATTGATCTCGGAAATACTGCGACAGGAAGTAGTGGCGGTTCGCCTCGTAATCGTCGGCGCGGATGTCAAACTCCTGCGTCTGCGCTCCCCCTTCAATTTCAATTTCCTTGCGCTCCCCCTTCTGCTGGCTGAACACCGTCGTGTTGTACACCTTGCCCCACTGCGTCTCCAGCTTCGTTCCAAAGAGCGACTGACTGCCTTGTATGAGCGTGCTCTGCAAGGGCATCGTGATGTTGCCCGCCTCGATGTTCTTCAAGATGTCATCCTCCTCCCCTTGGAACCCGATGTTCATCTGGTTCTCAAAATCGAACGTGGCTTCCGTATTGTAGTTCGTCCCGAGGTTGATCTTGTCCCCGATGCTTCCATCAATGGACAACTGGATGCGCTGATCGAAGTCAAACGTGGTGATGGCACGGTCACGCTCTGCAAGTCTCGGGTTCTCCGTCCTGCTGTACCGCACACCGAAATTCAATTCCGCTGAGCCCTGTGGTCTGATTTCAATTTCATTCGAACCGAAAATCGTTTCGAAAATCTCCGAATCCACCGTGAGTTTGGGAGCAAATCCGCGCTCCTCATCGTCCACCTCCTGCTGCATCTCCGTCCAGAACTCGCTGATGTTCTCGTCGATGTTGTATTCGAGAAATTCGTCGAGGGTCAGGAAGGTGGGGTTTCGAAAATTCAGCGTGTCACCCAACCGTTGTCGAACGATGTACTGCCCGGTAGACTCATCGTAGTCCACCCCGTACTGGATGACATCCGGATATCCCAAACTGACTCCGCCCGGGGTCTCAACGGGGTTGGGTACGTCATTGCCATGGGGCAAGGGAAGTTCCAAAGTGTCCGCATTCTGGGACCAACCTGCCAAGGGAGCCCAAACCCACAAAAGCATGCCCAACCAGAAACGCACGCTGCCGCGTTTCACGGCATCCTGCCCGCCCTTCGGTATGTCACCCCACGTGGTCATCCCCAATCTGGTCAAAGTCGTTTCAATGCTGCCCGAACCATTTCCTCCACAGTTTCAATGCCCTCTGCCAATAACTGATCGAGCACATTTTCCACGCGTTTCCGGTCGAATCCAAGGTTGCACAAGGCGCCCAACGCATCAGAACGCTGTGTATTGCCTCCCGCCTTCATTTCTTTTCCTTCACCTCCCAACATACCTGATGCGGGCATGGCCGAGAAAGAGGGGTCCTTGCCCATTTTGTCCTGCAGATCGACGAGAATCCGCTGGGCCGTTTTGGCGCCAATTCCCTTGACCGCCTTCAAAGCCGTAACGTCCCCGCGGCTGATGACTTCCACCAACTCTGCCGGGCCGAGGCCACTGAGAATCATACGGGCGGTCTGGGCACCCACACCACTGACGCTGGTGAGCATCACGAACAGACTGCGTTCTGTCGCTTCCGAAAAACCGAAAAGCAACTGCGCATCCTCGCGGTACACCGCATGAATGAGCACCTTGCCCTCCGTCTGACCCGCCAAAGCAGAAGACGTGTGCAAACTGATGTGCACCATATAACCCACACCGGCGCACTCTACCACCATGTGGGTCGGCGTCAATTCGACAAATCTGCCTGAGAGGTGGTGGATCATGCGTTGCTCTGGGCATCGACCGCAGCAATGCGGACCATATTCACGATTTCACGGACACTCGACCCCATCTGAAGAATGTGGAAGGGCTTCCTCAAGCCCAGCAAGACCGGCCCCACCACTTCGAATCCTCCCATTTCCTGCATCAGCTTGTAAGAAATGTTGCCTGCAGCGAGGTTCGGAAAAATCAAGGTGTTCACGCGACGTCCCCGCAAATTGCTGAAGGGAAACAGCTCGCTGGAAAGCTCGCCGTTGAGGGCCACATTGGCCTGCATCTCTCCGTCCACAATGAGGTCGGGATGCTCCGAGTGCAGGATGGAAACCGCTTCCCGGACCTTTTCGGCATCACGCCCATTGGCAGATCCGAAGTTGGAGTAGCTCAACATGGCGATCCGGGGAACGATGCGCATCGCACGCACCGCATCCGCCGTCAAAAGGGTAATGTCCACCAGTTCTCTCGCAGTTGGATCGCGGTTGACCGTGGTGTCGGCAAAGAACATGGGGCCGCTCTTGGCCTGGATGATGTACATCCCTGCGACCTTGCTAACCCCTTCTGCAAGCCCCAAGGTCTGGAGGGCGGGAAGCAAGCTTTCCCGGTAGTTGCGGGTCAATCCGCTGATGACCGCGTCCGCCTCTCCGGACTCCACCAACATGGAACCGAAGTATGTCCTGCGGCGCATCAAGCCCATCGCCTCGGATCGCGTCAACCCCTTGCGCTGGCGTTTGGCCAGCAGGTGTCCCGCGAAAGCTTCCACCCGTGCGGCTTCCATCGGGTCCGCCGGGTCGATGATTTCCACCTCCGGCAATTCAATGCGGTGCTCTTCAATCAAGTCCGCAATCCTCTCCCGAGATCCGAGCAACACGGGGTGCACAATGCCTTCATCCCGCGCGGTCTCGACCGCTTTCAACACCTTGTAATGATCGGCTTCTGCAAAAACGATGCGTTTGGGGTGGCGCTTTGCCCGGATGCTGAGGTTTCGAACCAAGGTGTTGTCCTGGCCCAGTCTGCTCGCCAAAACACGCTTGTAGTCGTCCCAATCACGGATGGGTTCACGGGCCACACCGCTCTCCATGGCAGCCTTGGCCACCGCAGGGGGAACCGTGGTGATGAGCCGCGGATCCATGGGCTTGGGGATAATGAAGTCCACACCAAAGCCCAGGCCGCGCTGGTCATATGCCTCGTTCACCTCATCCGGAACATTTTCCTTGGCCAACGCAGCGATGGCGTAAACCGCGGCCATCTTCATCTCATCGTTGATGGCCGTGGCACGCACGTCCATGGCCCCCCGGAAAATGAAGGGGAAACCCAATACGTTGTTGACTTGATTGGGGTGGTCGCTCCGACCCGTTGCCATGATGACGTCAGGGCGGGCGCGCTTGGCCTCTGCATAGGGGATCTCGGGGTCGGGATTCGCCAATGCAAAAACAATGGGGTTGTCGGCCATGCCCGCCACCATGTCACTGTCCACCAGCCCTCCTCGACTCAAACCAATGAACACATCCGCGCCTTTCATCGCATCGGCCAATGACGGAATCTCCACCGCGGCATGGGCCAAGTTGCGCTTCCGCTCGCCGAGTCCCTCCCTTCCACTGTGGATGTGTCCCTTGCTATCAAAAACGGCAATGTTCTCCAGTCGAACCCCCAACTGCATGTAGAGGTCGATGCAGGCCATCGCAGATGCTCCCGCACCGCTCACCACGAGGGTCACATCTTCTGCCCTCTTGCCCGCCAATTCCAGTGCATTGATCAAGGCGGCACCACTGATGATGGCCGTGCCATGCTGATCGTCGTGCATCACGGGGATATCGAGCTCCTCCTTCAGGCGCCGTTCAATTTCAAAGGCCTCGGGTGCCTTGATGTCCTCGAGGTTGATGCCTCCGAAAGTGGGTGCTATGGCCTTGACCGTCTGAACGAAAGTGTCCACATCCGATGCATCCACTTCAATGTCGAAACAATCCAAGTCTGCGAACACCTTGAACAAAACCCCCTTTCCCTCCATGACCGGCTTGGAGGCTTCGGGTCCTATGTCCCCCAATCCCAACACAGCCGTTCCATTGGAGATTACGGCCACGAGATTCCCTTTGGCGGTGTATTTGTAGACGTCCTCCGGATTTTTTGCGATCTCGAGGCACGGCTCCGCAACACCTGGCGAATACGCCAGGCTCAAATCCCGCTGGGAACTGTAGGGCTTGGAGGGAATGACCTCCACTTTGCCCTTCCTCCCCCGACTGTGGTAGTCCAGGGCTTCTTTCCTGCGGATGCTGCTCATCGTTTGCGACTGTCCTGCGGCGCGAAGATGGTCCGCACCCCCGCGCAGACCAAACGGTTTCACCTTGATTTGTCCTCAGCGGGATACGCTAAACTTATGGGCTTGGAGAATCCGCCCATTCTGCTGCAAAGCGTGCAAGTAGACACCGGGAGCAAACTCGGAGGCATCCATCCAAACCATTCCGCGCCCAGGCGCCAAGGGAACCGATTTCACCGTCTTACCGGTCAAGTCCATGACCACGAGGTTGCCTCCCTCGGGAGCGAAGTAGGTCAATACCGACCGGCCGACAATCGGGTTGGGTGCAAGCGGCTCGAATCCCGGCTGCTGCTCTTGTCCCAAAGAAGCCACACATTCGCCCTCTTCCACTCCTGTGCAGAACAGCACCGTGTGGCACACCTCCGGCACTCCCTGCTGGGTCGCCTTGAAACAGTACTCCAGGGCCGTCACCCCGCTCACGCCATTGGGGTAGTAATCTGAAATGAGCCAATCCTCTGCACCAAACGAATTGATGCCCGTCGTGTCCATGGGCGCCAGGGTCAGCGCAAGGGGCAGAGCACTGGACCCAGTTCCATAAGGGTAGCAGGTCCCTCCCCAACAAAAACGCTCATAGGCACCCTCGGCACCCGCTTGGTAAGGCAAGTTCATGGGGTCAACGACCTGAAGCACATTGCGCTCGACATAAAGCGTCATGGGCGACTCCGAGGCATTCGTCACCAACCACTCCGCCACCATCACGGTATCCGTTGGGCTTCCTTCCACCACCTCCACGGCATCAATCAGGGTGGGACCTTGCGCGAGCAGGCCCGAAAACGACGAAAATGCCACGACCATGAGCGGCAGCGTCGCTACCCGTTGCAGGATTTGCTTCATGCTCCAAATTTAGCCCCTGCGCGCCTTTTCAGACACCCAGCACGACCAGATTTGCCATCAAATCCAGCTCCTATCCTGACAAAACGCACCGAAACGAACGACAAATGCGAAATATTGCCATGCAACGCTATATTTACCTGCCTTGTTAAGGACTTGGAACGAATAACTCAAACCTGCTACATGAAGCACATTTACACCGCGCTTGTTGCGCTCATCATCAGCTTCTCTGCTGCTGCACAATTGCCTGACGGCAGCATTGCTCCCGATTGGACCGCCACGGACATCAACGGAAACGAGCACAACCTCTACAGCCTCCTCGACGAGGGAAAGAAAGTCATCATTGACTTTTCCGCCACTTGGTGCGGCCCCTGCTGGAGCTACCACAACACCGGTGCCCTCGAGGACATTTGGGAGACCTATGGCCCCGACGGAACCGACGAAGTGTACGTTTTCTTCATTGAAGGTGACGATACGACCACCCTCGAGGACCTTGAGGGAACGGGTTCTGCTACCCAAGGAGACTGGACGGCCGGAACCGGCTACCCCATCATCGACGATGGCGGTTCCATTTTCGACGATTACGACGGAGCTTACTACCCCACCATCTACACCATCTGTCCGAACCGCATGTTGACCGAGAGCAGCCAGATCACGGCTGAAGCTCACGCCGACATCCTCTTCGCCAACGACTGTGCCGCTGCCACGCAGGCCAACGACGCAGCCGTTCTCGGATATACCGGTGAGACCATCTCCTGCAGCGGAAGCCCCTCCGCCATCAGCGCTACCCTGATGAACCTCGGCACCGAGGCGCTCACCAGCGCTACGCTCGAGCTCTTCATCAACGGCAACAGCGTGATGAGCTACAACTGGACCGGCAACCTCGACACATACGATATCGAGGACGTCCAAATGGGCAGCCACCAGTTCAACGGTTCAACCAACTTCGAAATCCGCATCACCAGCGGCGACATGAACGCCGACAACGATATGCTCTCCGCCAGTGTGGAAGGCGCCAACCCCGCCACCACACTCTTCTACATCTACATCGAAACCGATGGTTGGGGTGAGGAGACCGGTTGGGAGATCCGCGACGGAGACGGAGACGTGGTCGCCAGCGTTGCTGCAGGCACCTATGGCAACACCACCACCTACGAGGAGTGGGTAGGTGTACCCAGCACCGGTTGCTACACATTCACCATCACCGACACCTACGGAGACGGCATCTTCGGAAGCCAGTGGGGCAGCGTCGATGGTGCATGCTACGTCACCACCGTCAACGATGACCTCTCTACCTACGGATGGGTATACAGCTATAACGGCAGCTACAACTTTGAAGAAGAGACCCGTGCCGCCGACGTCATGACCGTTGTGGGCGTGGAGGAGCAGGTCGAGCAGACCACCTTCAACGTTTACCCGAACCCGGTCGAGAACGTGGCTTGGGTCGACCTGAGCCTCGCCGGTAACGAAGAGGTGCGCCTCGACGTTGTGAACCTGCTCGGACAGCGCGTCATGAGCCAGGACCTCGGAACGATGTCCGCCGGTAACAACCGCATGCAGCTCGACCTCGGTGGAGTGCAATCCGGCATCTACCTGGTCACGCTGACCGCAGGAGACACCATCTCCACCATGCGCGTCACGAAGAAGTAATTCTTCATTATCGACTTTTTTGGAAGACCGATGGGGCCCCGCCTCGTCGGTCTTTCTTTTCTTGCAGAACCTGCTTTGAAAACGATGCGCATTTTCTTTCTCTCCCTGGTCTTGGGCCTGATGGGCTCCATGAATGCCCAGGACATCCCTTCTGTTGAACTCAAAGACCTCGGTGATCTCACCGTGGACACCCGAAGCCTTGTGGAGCAAGCCGAAGGGCCTGTGCTGTTCTGCTTCTGGGCCACGTGGTGCAGCCCGTGCAAGCGGGAGTTGAACAACTACGCCGACCTCTACCCGGATTGGCAGGATGAAACCGGCGTGGAAATCGTCGCGGTGTCCATCGATGACCCCCGCAGCATGATGCGGGTCAAGCCCTACGTCAACAGCGTAGGTTGGGACTACACCATCCTGCTCGACCCGAACAAGGCCTTCGCCCGCGCCATGCAGGTCAACAACGTGCCCCACACCTTTTTGGTCAATGCGGAGGGAGAGGTCGTTTGGCAGCACAACAACTACGCCGACGGCGACGAGGAAGAACTGTACGAGGAGCTGCTGAAACTCGCCGAATGAAACGCCATCTTCTACTGGCGGCCACATTCGCCACAATGTGCACACCCCAAATGCTTTGGGCGCAGGACGAGCCCGTTGCCGGACAAATCACCGGCAACGTACAGATGCTCTTCCAGACCTATCAGGAAGACACCCTGATCGGAGCGCAAGTACCTCCGAGCAAAACCGGCTTCAATGCCTTCGGCAACCTCATCTATACGCGGGGCGATTTCTCAGCGGGAATGCGGTACGAGAGCTACCTCGACCCCATCCTGGGATACCCGGGGCGCTTTCGCGGGTCGGGAATCGGCTACCGCTACGCCAACTATGCCAAGGAGAATTTCGAAGTCACCATTGGTAACTTCTACGAGCAATTCGGTTCCGGCCTTGTCCTTCGGGCCTATGAGGAGCGGCAACTCGGCATCGACAACGCACTCGACGGCTTCCGCCTCGTGCTTCGCCCCGCTCAAGGGGTGACCGTCAAAGGACTCGTTGGCAAGCAGCGATTCGATTTCGATTCGCGCCTGATCAACAGCCAAGGCATCGTGCGCGCCTTTGATGGAGAGATCAACCTGAACGACGCCTTCGAACGGTGGGCCGCGGTAGGAACCCGCGTGACGCTCGGCGCAAGTTTCGTCAGCCGCTTCCAACCGGGGAGCACCATCTCCAAAGACACACTCATCCTGGAATTGCCCCAGAATGTGGGCTCGTGGGGCTACCGCGCCCAAGTCCAGAAAGGCGGCTTCCAGTTCATGGGGGAATACGTGCGGAAGATCAACGACCCCAATGCCGACAACGGTTACACCTACCGGGACGGCGAGGGCATCCTGCTCAACGCCGGCTGGTCCACCAAAGGGCTCGGCATCAATGTGGGATTCAAGGGCGTCGACAACATGCAGTTCCGCTCCGACCGGAACCTCCAGCTCTTTGATCTGCCCATCAACTACATCCCCGCCATCACCAAGCAGCACACCTACAACCTCGCCGCCACCCTCTACCCTTACGCCACGGTGGTCCAAGGTGAGGTCGGTTGGTCGGCCGAGGTCTTCTACACCATACCCCGCAAAAGCAAGTTGGGCGGCAAATACGGCACCAAAATCAGCTTCCAATACGCCACCGCCAGCAGCTTGGATACGACCAACCTGGCCGGTGTCGACGGACTGGTCGACGGCTACCAGCGCAACAGTTGGGCCGCGGGCGAAGACCTCTACATCCGCGACATCAACTTCGACATCAGCCGGAAGTTCTCGCAGGGCTTCAAGGCCAAGTACGCCTTCTTCCACTTTGACTTCAACACCCTCGCGACACCGGTCACCACCGACTACAAGGGCATCGTCAATGCCAACGTCCACGTGGTCGAAACGCAGGTCCGCATCAAGAAGGGCCACAGCCTCCGCACCGAAGTGCAGGCCCTGTTCACCGGCACCGACATGAAGGAGGTAAATGGCGTGATGAAGGAGGTCAAGCAGGACAAGGGCGACTGGGCCACCGTCCTGGCCGAATACTCCATCAGCCCCCATTGGTTCTTCTCCGTGCTGGACCAGTACAACTTCGGCAACCCCAACCCCGATCAGCGCGTTCACTATTTGTACGGCACCGTGGGCCGCATCGAAGGCGCCCACCGCTTGTCCATCGGTTATGGCAAGCGGCGCGAGGGCATCTTCTGCATCGGCGGCGTCTGCCGTGCCGTTCCCGCCTCCAACGGGTTCGAAATCACCTTCACGAGCAGTTTTTGATGATGATCCTTCGCACACGATTCGCCCCGCTCTTCGCAGCCATCGCCCTCCTGATGGGAGGCTGCGACTACATCGACGACCCCGTCATTCCGCTGACCATCGGCTACCGCGGGGAGGCTGAGCCCCCTGCTTTCACCGCCATGAACAGCGGTCCGCAGCACGTGTTGCTCGAAGATTTCACCGCCCACCAATGCGGCAATTGCCCGCCTGCCGGAGAACTCGCCGCTTCGCTCGAAGAGGCCCATGAAAACACCGTGCACGTCCTCGCCGTGCATGCCGGCTCTTTGGCCGCCGTGGCAGACGCTCCATTCGACACGGATTGGACCAATGCCGAGGCCAACACCTACTGGGACCAGTTGTCCTTCCAGGTCAACCCCATTGGACGCGTGAACCGCCGCGGAGGGTCATCAGAAATCATCTCCCCCAACAATTGGACTGCTGCCGTGGAAACCGAGTTGGATCTGACCCCATCAGCCCATCTTCAAGGCGCTGTGATTCCCGACCCCGCCATCGCGGAAGACCTGCATCTCCACACCCACATCACCTTCGCCGAAGGGGTATCCGGTGAAGTTCGCCTCGCCTTGCTGGTCAGCGAAAGCCACCTCATCGCCGCCCAACTCGACTACGGCAAC
>JAURDB010000044.1 GCA_030828175.1 Flavobacteriales bacterium | reverse complement strand
GTGCTGCAGTTGTCCGATGTCGTGGGTGCAGTCCAGTTGACCACAGCGTCGCACGAACCTGCGTCCATGTCTGCGGTGATGCTGGAAGGCATGCCCGTGATCGCCGGGGCTTCATTGTCGGTGACCGTCACCGTGAAGGAACCGGTCGTCTCGTTGGCTGCATCGTCAGTGGCCGTGTAGGTCACCGTCGTCGTGCCCACGCTAAACGCTGTGCCACTGGCCACGTCGGTCGTGAAGCTCGCCACGTTGCAATTGTCGTCAGCCGTAGGAGCGGTCCACGATACAACCGCGTCGCAGCTGCCCGCGTCCGTGTTCACACTGATGTCGGCGGGAAGTCCGGAAATCGTCGGCGCCTCGTCGTCCGTCACCGTCACGTCAAAGGTGGACGTGGTGATGTTGCCGGCAGCATCGGTTGCCGTGTACGTCACCGTAGTGATGCCGAGGTCAAAACTGTCACCGGGACTCTTGTTGGAGGTGAAAGAGGTCACGCCGCAATTGTCCGCTGAAGTCGGGGCTGTGAAATTGACAATGGCACTGCAAGACCCTGCATCCGCAGTTTGGGTGATGTCGGCTGGTATGCCGGAAATGCTCGGAGCTTCGTTGTCTTGGACCGTGACTGTGGCAGTAGCAGTAGAAGAATTGCCGCACTCGTCCGTTACCGTAAGCGTGACCGTATTGGTTCCGCGATCAGCACACGAGAAGGATGTCTTGTCCAAGGAGAGGGTCACGGTACCCTGAGCACCATCATTGGAGGCATTGTTGATGGCCCCTGATGTCGTGCTGGCTGAACCGCTGCCATCCAATACAAGGGTAATGTCTTGGGTCAATGCAGCAGGAGCCGTGGTGTCTTCAATGGTAAAAGTCGCCGACGTGCTGGATGCATTGCCACAGGGGTCCGTTGCGGTGAAAGTAACCGTCGCGGAACCCGTTGCACCGCAGTCATCGCTCAGGGCGGTGTAGTCGTTGGACCACGTCACTGCCTCGCAGTCATCCGTGGCGGTCGCACCGCCATTGCTGTTGAGCCATGCCGTCAAGGCAGCGCTGTTGCCTGCGCCATCGGATTCCACCGTCTCGTCGCTCGCCTGGGTGTCGATGGTGGGTGCCGTGGTGTCTTCCACATTGATGGTCTGGACGTGGGAGGTCTCATTTCCACAATCGTCCACAGCCGTGTAGGTACGGGTCAAAGTGTAGGTGCCGTCGCAAGAGCCTGCCGTGGTCACGTCGGTCACGCTGATGCTCACATCCGTATCGCAAGTGTCCGTAGCCGTCAGGGTGAGCGCGGCGGGAATGGCGTCGCAGCTTACCGTCGTGTCTGCCGGGAGGGCGCTGGTGAAGGCCGGTGCCAAATCATCCGTGACCGTAATCAACTGTGTGGCTGACTCGACCGTCTGGTTGCCGTAGCAATCTTCAGCCGTCAGGGTGAAAGTCCGCGTGATGACCAGTCCCCCTTCAGGTGAAGCATCATCCGCCGCAGCACAGTAATCATAGCTGTCAGCGAAAACGTATGATGCCGTAGCTGATCCACACTCGTCCGAGAAGGTGAAGAACAAGATGCCTGTATTCGCCGTCGAATAGTTGAAGTCGGAATGGCATCCTGAGAAGAACACGTCGTCCGGCTCGTCGAGCGTGACGGTTGGTCCAGTGACATCTGGGGGCGGGAGGAACATGGCCGACGACATGGCATCGAAGGCGTTGCTCGAAGGCCCCTCGAAGGTGACCACCTCACCTGGATCCGAAAATCCGGATTGGGACGGTGTCAATGTCGGGGTTGGATGATTCGCAGTGACGCTCAGCGACAGGGCTGAACAAACAACGAAAAGGCTGCAGAGAAGCAATGAAAACTTCTGGTGAGACATAGCGAGACTTTTTGGCCCTCGGAAATTGACACACCTTTTTTCCTTTGTGAAATTATTACACGCTTAATTCCAACGGCTTTGCAGACGTTTATTAACATGAATATCAGAGATTTAAGGCAACACTCCTCTCTGACAAATTGGATATTATACGAGTATAATATTCGCAATGGCCGTTTTTCGTAGACGAGGCATTTATCATTTCGTCAAATCAGCTTGAATGCACGCCTGTGAGGTCCTCGAAGTGGCACCTCGTAAGTGGGACCTACAATGTCCCAATTCTGTCGCGCATAAAATCCCAATGCCACGTGGCGCGCATCGCACCAAATGCGCTCGACTCCGCGACCTGATAATACCTCCAAAGCCTTTTCGATTAACGCTGCACCGCACCCCTTTCCCTGGTGGCTCGTAATGGTCCCCATGGCGCGAAGCCTGTATGCCAGAACGCCTGGATAATCAGGTTGATCGGCTTTCATGAAGGTTCCGATTGACACCACATCGCCTCGGTATATCGCACCCAAATGGAAGGTGCTGGGATCGCCATCTCCATCCAAAGCGCATTCTGGCCCTGCATGCTTTTCGGGCCACAGTATTCCTGCCCGAATTGACCACGTTTCTTCTGGCGCAATAATGTGCACCCCAATCATTTGTGAGTCAGTCATTTAACTCGTCTAATTTTCGGCGATCCCGCTTGGACGGTCTGCCTACTCTCTTGGGTTGTTGCCGCATGAACTCCCTTGCAATTGCCTCCTTCTCTCTCTCCTCGGACGGGGTTGTGTTTATTATATAATCATCGACCAGCTTCGGGCCGACGCGACTTGATGGCAATGAGGTAACCTCACAACTGAACCGCCAGGCACCCCGATGGACAGAAATGCAGTCCCCCACCTTCACCTCGCGGCCCGCCTTCACCTTCACCCCATCCATCTCGACCCGCCCATCTCTCACTTTACCAGCCGCTAACGACCGGGTTTTGTAAATCCTCACAGCCCAGAGAAACTTGTCTATGCGCATGGGACCAATATCGGCTCAGAGCTCGACAATCAGACCAAAAGCTGGAATCACGCTCCCTGCATTTGCGTCAATGTAGCGCGGCATGTAACGCCCTGGCTGCAATGGATCCGGAACAGGAATGCCTGTACTTGCATCACGGACCACGTCCAATGATGGTGGCGAATCTGGCACTTGCGAGAACAGATTCTGGATGTCCAAGAACACGTCAAGGCTCCAATTATCATAGAACCACTTCTTGTCTATGCGCATGTCCAATTGACTGAATGATGCATTCCGGTCTCCGTTGAGATTGGTGTAGTCCAAAAGAGGAACGTTCTGGGTATCCCAGTAATCCCGGTCCAGGCTGACATCGACGTCATATGGTGTGTAAGGCAGTCCACCACTGTACAACCAACGAACACCGATTTCCCAATCCCGCTTCAGCTTGGCTCCTCCTGTCAGCGATACGATGTGCCTGCTGTCCCATGCACTCGGCGTGTACACGTCTTCGAAGATGTATTCGCTCCTCACCCATGTGTAAGCCATCAAGCCGTATACACCTTTATAAAGCCTCCTTTGCGCGAGGAACTCCATTCCATAAGCCCGACCGGCCCCGTCAAAACGAACCGCCTCATTGCCGACCACACCGAAGTCTGCGCCCAAATTGGCCAAGGCTATGCCCGTATTCAGACTGACAGGTGCATTCTCATACCCTTTGGCAAATCCCTCCAGACCCAAGGTCGTGTTGCGTTCCGCCCAATCGAAACGCAAGCCCATTACAGCCTGGTCGCATCGGGTGTAGCGGGCCTGCTTTCCATTGACCTTTTGCCCCTGCTCCTCAAAGCCCAAGATCAAATAACTGGGCAATTGATAGTAGCGACCCGCATTCGCATTGAGACTCCAGCGCGGCGCAAAATTCCATCGCATCGCCAATCTCGGACTCAATTGAGCCAGGGGGTTCGCCATTTCCGCATTGACCTCGTTGCCATCGATGCGAAGCCCTCCACTCAAGGTCACCCTGCCATCCGCCATCGGTTTCGACGCTTGGAGGAAGGCACCGTACTTGTGCAGATCCAATCCGGTATCAAAGTCGATGGTGACGACCGAGTCCTGCAGGAAAGAATATCGGCTGCTGAACGTGCGGTTCGTGAATCGGGCGTATTCGTACTGGGCTCCCCATGTTACCTTGAGACCATCCTCTCCGTACTTTCTGCGCTCGAGCCTCAGCTTGTTCTCCATTTCCCTGGATAGATAATCCAAGGTCAGCGGCAGTTCCGTGTCGTTTGCCACGTGCTTGTACGCTCGGTTGCTCAGCATGTTCCGGCTCGCCACCCAAGTCCAACGCCCGTCCTCTGTGAACCGGTCGTACTTCACGCCCATGGTGTAGTTCCATTGTTTGTTGACCTGGAGTGCATCGAGGATGGCCACTTGGTCCAGGTAGTCATCGGCTGTGGTGTCATCGGCAACCGACAGGTTCAACTGGAAATCATCATAGGCACCAATGCCAAGCACGGTCCAGCGCTCATTGGGATTGGCCTGGTGGACCCACTTGAATTGAAAGTCATTGTATATAGGTAGAAAAGGAAGCCCGAGCACCTCGAAGAGGAACTGCAGGTAGCTCCTGCGGGCACTCAGGATCAAGGAGCTGTTCGGCCCGGTGGGTCCTTCGAACGTGAGTCCCAAATCACTTGTGCCTACAACAGCATTGGAGGTCCACTCGTCGGTCCTGGCCGTCTTGAATCCAAACTCCATGACACTGGACAATGCGTTGCCCCGTGTGGCGGGGAAAGCACCGGAAAAGAACTCGACCTGTTCGACAAGGTCCACATTGATCATCCCCACAGGACCTCCACTGGCTCCTTGCGTGGCAAAGTGGTTGATGTTCGGAATTTCAATACCGTCTATATAGAAGCGGTTCTCGTTGGGGGCCCCGCCCCGAATGACAATGTCGTTTCGAAAACTGGGAATGGCCGCCACTCCAGGAAGGCTTCGGATGGCCTTTGAAATGTCGCGCCCCCCGCCGGGATTCCGCTTGATTTCATTCGTACCGATCCTCCGCAGGGAAACTGGGGCTTCCTCCTCTCCCCTCGCTGTTTGGGCAGTGACTTCAGCCGCTTGGATTTCAATGGCCAACGGTTCCATCGTCACGTTGATGAAGGCGGGACGTGCCGGAGTCAGTTCGATTTCGAGGCGCTTGGTTGCCTTGTAGCCAATGCAACTGAATCCCAGATTGACCACACCAGGCTGCAGTCCTCCAAGCTCGAATGCGCCATCAAAATCTGTCGACGTACACGTGGGTGCGCCTTGCAGTACCACGGATACGAAAGGGAGAGGCGCTCCGGTGACTTCATCGGTCACCACACCCCGCACCGTTGCCGTTTGGCCGAAGGCGGTCACAGCGCCACACCAAAGGGTCAACCAGAGAGCCAAGACATGCGGCCTGCGAAGAAGGGACGGCCGATCTGCAGGCACAGGACAGCAAGGTATAGTCATGGGTGAGCAACAACCCGAGGATTGAAGAGGTTCAATAACTCAGCCCAAATCGAGATCAAGCCGCTTGCGCAAATCCTCCAAGGCCGGCTTTTCCTCGGCCCACCTCTGGTACCGGTCTTTCGGAGTAAGAAACCCGACAGACGCCACTGCCTCCGCTATGTCCACCTCCAGGGCGATGCGTCCGTTGCCCACTTCGACGCGCACAAAGTGAAGCAATTGGGTGGCGCACTCCTTGAGCTCGTCATATTGAACCTGGTTGGCTACGGTCAAATGAATCACTGGGTCCTGAAACTTCCATCCTCCCGTGGCCAGCGTTGCAGCCAACCCCATCTTGTTCTTTGTCTTCTGGTCTTCCACCAACGTCTTCCAAGCTACCATCACCCGGTCCTCATCATACGCGCTGTCCAATCCTGATGTATCGGAGAGCTCCTCCTCTTCACCTCCCGCCGACGCAGCCGCCATGGCCAGCATGCTGCGTCCTCCCAGAAGCTTGCCCAAGTTTCCTGAGGGCTTGTCTGCCATCTTGGGTCGCCCCAAAGTGGTGGCGAGACCCGCATCAATTTCCACTGATTCAAGTACTTCCGCTTCTGGTGTAGGAGAATCACCCCCTTCAACATTTCGGGTCTCCTCGTTGCGCTCGGCCTCTGCTGGGGCCACCTCCGGAGGGGGCGCATCCATGACCACGGATGGCCCGTTGGAATGGGGCATCGCGGGCTCCTGAATCGCAAGCCCGGAAGAATCCTTGGGGGGCGCTTCTTCGGTTACCCTGATGACTGCTGTTTTCGCAATCGGCTGTCCCCATCCTGTAATGGGGATGAGCTCATTTTTTTTTTGCCCCCTCCGCGCTGACCGCTTCGAGGGAGCCGATGCGCATGAGCATCAGTTCAACGAGCAATCTCGGATGCCGTGACATCCTGTATTGTTGATCTGCCTCATTGGCGCTGCCGATGGCCCCCACCAGGAAATGAAGACCACATCGCCCCGCCTGTTGGCTGAAACGCTGAACGACGGACTCACCCGCCTCCATGAGGGCCAGGGTGGCCTCGTCCTTGCACACCATCAGATTGCGCAGATGTTGCCCCAATCCGGTCACAAAATGATGGGCGTCGAAGCCGGCGGCCATCACCTCTTCCAATTGCAGCAACATGTCTCCGATGCGCCCATCCAAGGCAGCTTCCACCACGTTAAAGTAGACGTCGTGCCCGAGCACATTCAAATGTCGCGTGACCGCCTCGTAGGTGACTCCTTCTGCGCTCGAGGCGACCATTTGATCGAATATGCTGAGCGCATCCCGCATGGCGCCATCGGCGCGTTGCGCAATCACATTCAGGGCCTCGGGCTCAGCACGAACCTCCTCCCGACCCGCAACAAACGCGAGGTGTTCGGCGATGTCCCGGGTGGTGATTCTCCGGAAATCATATATCTGACATCGCGACAGAATGGTTGGCAAAATCTTGTGCTTCTCGGTCGTAGCCAGAATGAAGACCGCATGGGCCGGAGGCTCCTCCAAGGTTTTGAGAAACGCATTGAACGCATCCTTGGACAACATGTGAACCTCGTCAATCACGTAGACCTTGTACTTCCCGTCTTGCGGCGGAATGCGGACCTGGTCAATGATGCTTCGGATGTGCTCGACCCCGTTGTTGGAGGCGGCGTCCAGTTCGAATACGTTGAAACTGCGCTCGGCCTGCTCAGTGGTGAACCCATTGATCGCGTTCGCGAAAATCCTTGCACAGGTCGTTTTGCCCACGCCACGGGGTCCACAAAAGAGGTATGCCTGGGCAATTTGACCGGATTCAATGCTGTGCCGAAGCGTGTCGGTAATGGAACGCTGCCCCACCACCGTATCCCAAGTGGTGGGTCGGTATTTCCTCGCGGAAACAAGGAATGCATTCCCGTCTGCCATGCGCCAAAGTTGCGCAATGCCATCCGAATGGCATGCCTCCAATTTTGCACAGGACGCCCACATTTTGCCGGCGTCACGGGGGATGTGAAGAATCCTACGGCCTCCTATTGCGATACCCCGGCATTTGCCGTAGATTTGCGCCCCCTTTGCGCCAAGCATAATGCACCGGAATCGATACGAAACCGTTTTTATCATCACTCCCGTCCTCTCTGACGAGCAGACGAAGGACGTGATCAAGAAGTTCAAGGACCTCCTGAAAGACAAGGGAGCCAACATCACCCATGAAGAGAATTGGGGCATGCGCAAGCTCGCCTACCCCATTCAGAAGAAATCTACGGGTTTCTACTATCTCATGGAGTTTGATTCGGACCCATCCGTCATTCTGCCGTTCGAAACTGAGTTCCGCCGCGACGAGCGCGTGATCCGGTTCCTCACCACCCGCATGGACAAGTTCCATGTCGAGTATGCGGAGAGCCGCCGCGACCGCGAATCCGAGCGCCGCGAGAAGCCGAAGCAAACCGCTTCCGGAGCTGAGACCACTGCCTGAACGCCCTAGACCACACGATCATGGCTGACAACAAAAACGTCCGTTACCTGAACCCCATCGCCATCGACACGAAGAGCGAGCGCTACTGCCGTTTTCGTGAAAAGGGCTTCAAGTACATCGATTACAAAGACCCCGATTTTCTGCTGATGCTGGTCAATGAGCAGGGCAAAATCCTGCCCCGCCGTTTGACCGGAACCAGCCTGAAGTACCAGCGCCGTGTCGGCAAGGCCATCAAGAAGGCCCGTCACCTCGCGTTGCTCCCCTACCTCGCTGACCAGCTCCACTGAGCGCAGCCCAATTCACTTCGACATGGATGTGATTCTCAAGCAGGATGTTGACCGCCTCGGTTTCAAAAACGACATTGTCAACGTCAAGAATGGATACGCCCGCAACTACTTGATTCCTCAAGGATTTGCCATCGCGGCCACGGACAGTGCCCGAAAGGTGGTAGCGGAAACGCTGCGCCAACAGTCCCACAAGGCCGTCAAGGCTTTGGAGGACGCCAAGGCACTCGGTGAAAAAATCGCAGGGCTCTCCCTCAAAATCGGTGCAAAAGCCGGTGAGAGCGGAAAGATTTTCGGCTCCGTCAACAACATTCAATTGGCTGAGGCCATGGCCAATGCAGGCCATGCCGTGGACCGCAAGAACATCGACCTTGGAGCGGAGGCCATCCGCGACCTGGGCAGCTACGTAGCCAAAGTGCGTTTGCACAAAGAAGTGACCGTAGAGGTGAACTTCGAAGTGGTTGCTGAATAATACTTGGGTTCTTCAAGGACCTACACACGGAAAAGGGGGCATTGCCCCCTTTTTTTGTGTCCGTGAGTGGATTCAAACTACAGAGTGACTTCCAGCCGACCGGCGACCAACCCGAAGCCATACGCCAACTGGTCGAAGGGGTGGAAAGCGGCGTAAGGAATCAGACCCTGCTCGGAGTGACGGGATCAGGGAAAACCTTCTCGATTGCAAATGTCATCGAGCAGACCCAGCGGCCAACGCTCGTACTCAGCCACAATAAGACGCTGGCGTCGCAGCTGTATAGTGAATTCAAGGAGTTCTTCCCCGACAACCTGGTTGAGTACTTCGTCAGCTATTACGACTACTATCAGCCCGAGGCATACATCCCTTCCAGCGGAACCTACATCGAAAAGGACCTCGCCATCAACGAGGAAATCGAGAAGCTGAGGCTGTCCGCCACCTCCGCCTTGATGAGTGGCCGCAGGGATGTGATCGTGGTCGCATCCATCAGCTGCATCTATGGCATTGGAAACCCTGTGGAGTTCCACAAGAGCGTCATTGAAGTCAAGGTGGGACAGGTCATCAGCCGCAACGCCCTTCTGCACAGACTCGTGGAAAGCCTGTATCACCGCACAAGGGGTGAATTCAACCGGGGCTCCTTCCGGGTCACAGGCGATGTAGTGGATGTATACCTCGCATACGCAGACCATGCCGTGCGCGTGCATTTCTGGGGAGACGAAATAGAGCGAATCGAGACCATAGACCCCGAAACCGGTCAGGAGTTACACAACTTCGAGTCCCTCCGAATCTACCCGGCGAACCTCTTTGTTACGGGGAAGGACACCTTGAACCAGTGCATCTGGGAGATCCAGCAGGACATGGTCAAGCAGGTTGAATGGTTCAACAACCAAGGGCGCTTCATCGAGGGAAAGCGACTGGAGGAGCGGACCACCCATGACCTCGAGATGATGCGGGAGTTGGGGTTCTGCAGCGGCATTGAGAACTACAGCCTTTACTTCGACCGTCGCAAACCGGGACAGCGCCCCTTCTGCCTCCTCGACTACTTCGCGGACGACTTCCTATTGGTGGTGGACGAGAGCCACGTGACGGTTCCGCAAGTAGGAGCGATGTATGGCGGCGACCGGTCGCGCAAGGTTTCGCTGGTCGAGCACGGATTCCGCCTTCCGTCGGCATTGGACAACCGACCGCTGCAGGCCGATGAATTTGACGGCATGCTCCACCAGATCATATACGTGAGTGCGACCCCTGCGGACTTCGAATTGGAAAGGAGCGAGGGCGTGGTGGTCGAGCAGCTCATCCGCCCAACAGGCCTGCTTGACCCGCCCATTGAAGTGCGTCCCTGCAAGAACCAGGTGGATGACCTGATCAGCGAAATCCGCAAGACCATCGAGGCCGGTGACCGCGTGCTCGTCACCACTTTGACGAAGCGAATGGCGGAGGAGCTCAGCCGCTACCTCGACCGGCTGCGTATTTCCTGCTCCTACATCCACTCAGAGGTGAAGACCTTGGACCGCATCGAGATCATTCGCAATCTCCGGGAAGGGGTCATAGATGTGCTCGTCGGGGTCAACCTTTTGCGGGAAGGATTGGACCTGCCCGAGGTGTCGCTTGTGGCCGTCATGGATGCCGACAAGGAAGGCTTCTTGCGCTCCAACCGATCGCTGACCCAGACTGCGGGTCGCGCGGCGCGCAACGTCAACGGCCGGGTGCTCATGTACGCCGACAAAATCACCGACTCCATGGCCCAAACCATCGAGGAAACCGCGCGCCGGCGGGAAAAGCAGGCGGCCTACAATGTTGAGCACGGCATCGTTCCCCAGCAGGTCAAGCGATCCAAGAAGACCGTTTTCGAGCAGAGTGAGCTTATCGAGGAACGCCCATCCCCGATCGCAGCCGAGCCTGCTGCATCGGGGGTAGGCATCCTGGAAGATCCGGTAGTGTCAGCCTATGTCAAAGCCAAGGACCAAAAGGCCATGGAGAAACTGATTGCACGCACCCGAAAGGAAATGCAGCAAGCAGCCAAGGAACTGGCTTTCATGGATGCAGCCAGACTCCGGGATGAGCTTTTCGCCCTGGAGGGAGCCGTGGCCGGTTGGAATTCCTGACCCAACTTGCAACCCGGATGCGCCGGGCGTCGTCCTTTCCCTGCAAGGAAACCGAAACCACCATGAAAATCGTACGCCAACTCCTCCTCATTGCCCTGTGCTTTCTGACGGTACACGGAGCCCATTCTCAAGTCGCCCACGGCGGTGCGCCCTTTTGGAATTCGCCCGGAACGAACATGGGCAACCCCGCCTGGCCTGTGCACCGCATGCCCAGTGTAGACTTGGATGGGTTGCGCGCCGCGGATGCCATCACCGACGAGGTCAAAAGCGCCCCTTGGCGCTTCGGAGAGGAATTCGAGGTCAACATCGGCTTGAGCGATGGACAATGGATCCAGATGGAAGGGCACGCCGTTTGGAGGGCACAGATCCATGCACCCGGGGCGCTTGCCATGAGCCTGCGGTTCTCTGAATTCACCCTGCCCAAAGGTGCCCGCCTGTTCGTCTGGAACGCAGACCGCATCGAGTACATCGGCGGATTCGATCACCGGAACATGAAGGCTTGGGGAGGGCTCGCCACGGGTCTGGTCGCCGGCGATGCGGTCGTCGTCGAGGTCCAGGTACCGATCGGTCTGGAAGATGCCGTCGGACTGCAAATCGACCAGGTGGTCCACGCCTACCGCGACATTGCGGGAAAAGCCGCTTTGGAGGCCGAAGTGCTGGGCACAGCCCGCGGCCCCTTCGGCAACAGCGGAGAATGCAACATCAACGTGAATTGTCCCGAGGGGGCGACATGGCAGTGTGAAAAGCGATCCGTGGCCCTCATCGTTCAAGGTGGATTCGCCGTTTGCACGGGTGCTTTGGTCAACAACACAGCGCAAGACGGCACGCCACTCTTCCTCACGGCCAACCATTGCCTGGGGGGCAACGTGGGCAATTGGACGTTCTATTTCAACCACGAAACGGAAGGGTGTGAAGGCAACACCGGGCCCACGAACCAATCGGTCAGCGGAGCGGAATTGCTGGTCAGCAGCGGCGCATCTGACTTCGGACTCCTGTTGCTCGACGAGACGCCACCCGAGGACTACAACGTCTTCTATGCCGGTTGGGATGGAACCGACGCGGAAACCGTGCAGAACGCCACCTGCATCCACCACCCCTCTGGAGACCTCAAGAAAATCTGCTTCGAGGAGGACGCGCCCTATCACGACAATGCCGGAGGCGCGTCGGTCTGGTGGATCGACCAATGGGAGGATGGCGTCACGGAACCCGGTTCTTCCGGGTCGCCCCTCTTTGATGAGAACCACCGCATCATTGGTCAGTTGTACGGAGGAGCTGCGGCCTGCGCGGGTGAAGTCAACAACGGCACCTTCGACTACTATGGCCGCATGGGCGTCAGCTTCAACCAAGGCATCACGGAGTTTCTCGACCCCCTTGAACTGGGGATTGAAGTGTTGGATGGCTACCCTTCCGAGGGGTGCGTCACTTCCTTCGTACTTGACGCCGGCCTGGGTGTGGCCAATGCTCCGGAGGAAGTCCTCTGTGGTGGCGGTGAGGTCGTCATCGAGCTGACCCTCGGAAACTTCGGCGAGGACAATCTGACTTCAGCGGTCATCGGATTCACCGTTTCAGGGGGACCGGAGCAAACGGTGAATTGGAACGGAAACCTGGCCCAATACGAGAACACCGTGGTGGCCTTGCCCCCCATCATGGCAGAGGACGGCACCACAGAGATTGAAGCCTACGTGCTTTCCATCAATGGGCAACAGGACGAGAATGGATTCAACGACGCCGTGACGGTCGAATTCAATGCGTTTGCCGGCGAGACCTTTGACTTCACTTTCGAATTGGTCCTCGACGATTACGGAAGCGAAACAACCTGGGAAATACGGCGACTGGGTGATGTGGTCTACTCAGGTGGCCCCTACGAAGACAACCAAGACGGCTTGGTCATCACCATCCCCCTCTGTCTCGAGGAAGGTTGCTACATCCTGCAGGTCGACGACAGCTATGGCGACGGCATGTGTTGCGACTTCGGCGAGGGCAGTTTTACTGTCTTTGACCCCGATGGAGACATCGTCTATACGGGTGGCGAGTTTACGGACTCCGACCTCGAGCAATTTTGCACCAACGACATGTCTGTCACAGAGGCCGACGGACAGAGCATCGGAACCTGGCCCAATCCGGCTGAAGACATTCTCCACCTCAGCGGGATTCCAGCGGGAGCTGTGGTCCAGCCTTTCGATGCACTCGGACGCGCGTTGGCCCCACCGATGCAATATTCCATGGACTCCAGGGCTTTCGATGTGACGGATTTGCCGCGCGGTTGGATGGTGTTGCGCATCACGACCGATTCCAAGGCATACACCAAGCGCTGTTTGTTGCGTTGATTTCACGGCATGAGGTTCTCTTTTACCATTCTCATATTCCTCCTGCTGACGGGGTGCAAGAGCACGGACAATGCAACCTCCACCACTCAGGATGCGCCCACTGTTCCCGGGAAATCGACGGCTCCAGCTCCCCGACCCATTGCATCTCCCTTCACCGTGCTAGGCGCTTCGGTAGAAGGAGACAGCCTCAAAGTGCAGCTCCAATTCGGCGGTGGATTCCGAACCCATACCTTCACCCTCGTTTCGGATGGGGTCGCCACCAAATCTCTTCCAAGGCAGCAGCCACTGAAACTGCTTCACGACGCCCAAGGCGATATGGGAAGGGCCCTCATCCAAGAGCAACGGAGTTTTGACCTAACCCCTTTCCGGGACCCATCACAGCCGAAGATTCGCTTGACATTGGACGGATGGCCTGATTTTCTGGACTACACCTACACACCTTGACATGGGATCAACGTGGGATTGGGTCTCCGTTTCCGCCGGCGTCCTGCCGGCGTTTCTGCGCATCGCGTGGGACCTGAGCGGGTTTCTTGCGCTGCGGGGAAAGGGAGGGAGCGGCCCGAAGGAAGTTGAAAATCCCCCCCCTGTTCCTGACCCTGCGGCAACCCTCATTCTGTGCACCCACAATGACCTCGAGGCACTGAAAATGACTTGGCCCCATTGGATCGGACAACAATTTCCCAAAGGGTGGCAAGTCGAATGGCTGGTGGTGGACGACGCATCCTCAGACGGCACAAAGCGTTGGCTTGAGGACCGTTTGAAAGAGTTTCCGCGGCTCAGTGTTGTCCAGCATCAAAAGCGCGAACCAGGGAAGAAAGGTGCGCTGGCTGCCGGGATACAGGCAGCGCGATTCGACCGACTTGTACTCACCGACGCCGACTGCCGGCCAGGGCCAAACTGGGCCTTCCACATGGCATGTGCCCTGGGCTCTCCGTTGGTCCCCAAAGGAAGGGACATCGCATTGGGCATCAGCTTGCCCGAAGGCGGTCCAGCCTTGCTTGAATTCGATGCCCTGCGGGTCGCCTTTCAGTATTTGGGCGAAGCGGCGGCTGGCCGACCCTACATGGGGGTGGGCCGAAATCTGGCGTACCGAAAATCACTCTGGGAGAAGCTCGGGGGGTTCCGCGCTCACCATGATCTCATGGGGGGGGATGACGACCTATTCGTGCAGGAAGCAGTGCGCGAAGGTTACCGGGTGCACCCCGTGTCCAGGCCTCCAAAGCAGTGCCAGACTTTCACGCTACCCGCCTCCAGCGTCCTGGATGGATGGCGTCGGAAGCGCCGCCACCTCAGCACGGCGCCCCGCTACAGATGGGTCGATCGCCTGCGGCTGGGGTTGGATGCCTTGCTGGACCCCATGGTCATTGCCGCGGCTCTTCTGGGTGTGTGTGGCCTTATGCACACCTTGGGTTGGATACCCGTTGTTGCCCTTGCCCTTGCCGTCGCGGTTCGCTCGATTACCTTGTCGATGTTCTCCAGGGAGTGGGGTCTGCGTCATTTTCCAGCTTGGAAATGCGCGATTTTTGGTCCGATCCGGTGGATGGGACTTGCCTCCGCTACCTTGATGAACGCATTCACCTCATCGCCGAAATGGACGCAGCGGGCACCGACAAGCAGGTCGTAATCGACCATCTTTCCGACAAGGCCAAGTATGACTATGGCCTGATTCGCAAAGCCTTGGACAAAAAAGACCAAGGCGCATTCGCCGAGCTCATGGAGCGTTATCGGGAGCCGATCTACTACATGCTCCTCAAAATGGTAAACAACCAGGACGACGCTGAGGACCTCATGATTGAGACTTTCGGCAAGGCCTTCAAGCGACTCCAACAGTACAGCCCGCAGTTTGCATTCTCTACCTGGCTGTTCAAGATTGCCTCCAACGGCGCCATTGACTTCATCCGAAAGAAGCGCATCAAGGCATTGAGCCTCGACAAAGGGTTTACGGACTCCGAAGGTGACTCGATGGAAATTCAGGTGGCCGATGACGGTCTCGACCCTGGCCAATCCCTCGAGAAACAGCAACGGGTCGACCGCATGCGCGAAGTGGTTTCACAACTCAAGCCCCGCTATCGGCGATTGGTTGAGCTTCGCTATTTCGAGGAGCTCAGCTACGATGAGATTGCCCAGGAACTCAATCTTCCGCTCGGCACCGTCAAGGCCCAGCTTTTCCGAGCCAGGGACATCCTCGCCGGGGTTTTGCAAGTCGACCGCGACCAATTCTGAACGTGGTCTCACCGCCCCAAGACCTTCATTCCGTGGAGGGAGTCATCGCGGCGCTTCAAAGGCCCTGTGCGGACTTTGGAACACCCATTCCCTCGCCTTCTGACGCGCAAATCCGCCAACTGACCCAACTCGGTGCGCTGTATCGGGAATGGAACGCACGCATCAACGTCATTTCTCGAAAAGACATGGGAGACTTCTTCTCTCGCCATGTCTTGCACAGCTTGAGCATGGCGCGTGTCTTTCGCCCTGAATGCGGTGCGCGCATTCTCGACGTGGGTACAGGAGGGGGATTCCCTGGCATTCCTCTCGCCATTCTGTTCCCGGAGACATCCTTCACACTCTGCGATTCCATTGGGAAAAAGGTCAAGGTGGTCCACGCGGTGGCAGAGGCGCTGGGACTCGAAAATGTGAAGACAGAATGGGCCCGTGCAGAAACCCTGACGAATGTGCCTCCTTTTGACTTCGTGGTCAGCCGCGCCGTCACGCGGATGCCCGCATTTCTCGATTGGGTTCGCCCCCTTGTAGCCGGCAACCACCGGCACGGCCTGCAAAACGGCGTGCTCTATCTCAAAGGAGGGGATTTGAAGGAAGAACTGGCTCCTGTCAAAGAACCCTTGCAGAGCTGGTCGTTGGATTCACTTCTGACGGACCCCTGGTTTGCTTCCAAGAAACTCCTGCATGTAGCCGTCGAAAACCCGGGCTAGAATGGATGAAGGGGGCATCTCTGCCCCCTCCGAAACCTGCAAGGATATTGAAACCGATGCAGCTTTTGAGGGCTGCATCCAATGTATAGACGACACGAGTTTCAATCGTTGCCTCCGGAGACCAAAAAAAAATTTCATTCCCTCCACAAAAGGGGGTAACAACATCCATGCCCCCATTGCTGCAAGGCGCCGGATTGGCCTCTAATTTTGATCACGATGTCTGAAAACCTACCCCCATCGGATCGGCCCGATGAGGAACAACTCAAGGCACTGGGGAAAAACACCATTGGAGATGCACTTGGCATTGAAGTGCTCGAGGTGCTCCACGGGTCTGTGGTCGGGCGCATGCCCGTTGACCACCGCACGCACCAGCCGTACGGCCTCCTCCACGGAGGAGCCAGTGTGGTTTTGGCGGAGACATTGGGTTCTGTCGGGTCGCATTTCATAGCCGCCTCCAAGGGAAAAGCTGCAGTCGGCATAGAGGTGAACGCCAACCACATGCGCAGTGTACGGTCCGGCTGGGTCACTGGAAAAGCCCGGCTGCACCACGAAGGCGGAAAGTTGCACGTTTGGCACATCGACATTGAAGACGAGAATGGGCAGGCGGTTTGCACGAGCCGGTTGACCGTGATGCTGATTCCGAAACCGGACCGTACATGATGAGCGGTACTTCTGAGTATTTCGACCCGTCACTTGCAGAGGTATTGTTCCATCGACCGGGCAGCGCCATTCTGGAGAGGATTGTGCCCAATGATGCAGGAGAGGCCTATTTCAGGCTGTACCCTTGGGAGCGCTCGAAAATGGAAGAGCCGGTGGTCATCCGCGGTCATGTGGAGACGGTCGAAATGCTGGTCCGGGATGCACGTCCTACCGTCAAAGCACACGTGCAGCCTCTGGATGGAACCCTCAAAGCAGACCACATGGCCCGGGTGCAGAAAGCCCGTGAGGCCATTGCACGAGGTCCCCTCAAAAAAGTGGTCCTGTCCAGCCAGCTGAACGTCACCGCGGAGGGGTTGGAAGGCTTCGACATCGTGCGAAAATTGGCATTGGCACACCCAGAATCCTTTAGTTGGGCCGCCCGGCATCCCGCGCTGGGCACTTGGTTTGGCTCTTCTCCGGAGCCTCTCATTGAAGGTCGTTGGCCGAAGTACCGAACGGCCTGTCTGGCGGGCACCCGCATGGCCCACGTCGGCGAAGTCTCAGATCCATGGACCCCGAAAGAACAAGAGGAGCAGGCGCTGGTCATTGAAGGAGCGTTGGATGCATTGCGCGATGCCGGTTGCGCCCACGTCGATGCCGGGGAAAGGCAAACCATTCAATACGGTCCCATAGAACACCTGAGGACCTGGATTCATTTTGAAGCGACGCGTCCAGCAGAAGAGATCATCGAGGCACTCAAGACAGCCAGAGAAGCACAGACCGTTAGCATTGAAATGGATGGTGGAAGTTTTGAAAAAGAAAAATAGAGTAATCGAGCATAAAAGTCTTTATAAATG
>JAURDB010000043.1 GCA_030828175.1 Flavobacteriales bacterium | reverse complement strand
CTGCGCCCACGTGGGCTGCATGTCCGGGCGAAGCCGACCGCCGACCCAGTCGTTGTTGTCCTTCATCCAGGGCGGGGCGGTCCAGGGGGAGGCGATGACCTGAAAGCCGTCCTTGGAAATGGCCTGGGCCGACTGGATCATCGGGAACAGGAATTCGAGGTCCTGCTCGATGCTGAAGTGTTCCAGGGCGAGGTCACCCTCCACCGGCGCGTAGCTGTAGTGAAACCGCGAGAAGTCGCACGAATTCATGTGCGTGCGGGTGAGGCTGTAGTTGGCGCCAGATGGGGCGAAATAGGCCTCCATGATGCGCTGGCGTTGTTCCGGGCTCATCTGGTGAACCAGGTAGGCCGAGGCGTCCGTGAAGGACCCGCCGAATCCCTCGATCTTCTGCTTGCGCTGATCCGCCTTCACGATGACGCGCACGTCCTCCGTATCCGCGGCATTCCATCGCTCCAGCGTGTCCTGGGGAATGGCGTGAAACCGTCCTCCCTTGCGGGAGGTCTCGTACACCGCTTTTTTGCGCTTTCCGTCCGTCATGCGTGAGGGGGTGTTTCCAGTAAAAAGGGATTGTACCACGGCAAAGGCTTCCTTCGGTTCGCGGTGGATGTCCACCAGGCCCCAGTACTCTTCGTTGGGAGCTCCGTCGTACGGCACGCCCGTGCTGGCCGGCGCCCAACCGCCGACGTCTTGCCGGTCCGGCGCACCGGCCTTCCACCACCCGTCCGTGAAGGAGAAGACGGCGACGCCGACAGAGGGCACAGAATCAGAGAAGATGGGGGCGAGCAGGGTGTGCGTGGCATCGGCCTGTGCCCTTTGGTTCTCACCCGCGTCGTATCCCGGAGCGGCCGTTTTCATGAAGCTGTCCGATCCCAGTTCCGAGAAATACATGGCTTTGTCACTCACCTTGGCAAAGTCCTGCGCGGCGGTGTACGACACGTCCCATCGGTAGACATTCAATCCCCACACATCGACGTCGGGCAGCGAAGCGAGCAAGGCTTCATCCGGGACTTCACCATGCGCGGTGGACACGGGATGGTTCGGGTCCTCGGCCTGAATGGCGGCGGACGCCTCCCTCAGCGTCTCGTACCACACGTCCAGCGATCCGTCAAACCATTCGGGGTGGTAGTTGTATTCGTTGCCCAGCTCCCAGAGCAGGATGGCCGGGTGCGATTTGAACGCTTGAACGTAATCAAGGTAGGTTCCTGATTTCAAGTCGTATATGCCGCCTTGGTCGTAGCCGAATCCCATGATGACGGACAGCCCGGCTTCGCTGATTTCGTCCAGCACCTCCTGGGATGCGATGGGCTCGTACACGCGAAGGGCATTGACTCCCATTTCCCGCATGATGGCCAGGTCCTGCGTCAACGTTTCAAAACTGCGTTTCTCTTGCCCAACCGGGACCGGGTGATAGCAGACGGCCTGGATGAAGAAGGAGTCGTCGCCCTTCATCAACTGGCTGTTTATCGTCCAGACTTGCTGGTCTCCAGGGGAGGAGCAAGATGTGGCCCCCAGCCCGAGCAGAAGGACCAGGGCGGAAATCAAAAAGGGGGGCGTTGGATGCAGCATGGTGGGAGCGGGGGCTGGGTCAATCTGCCGGATGCAGCACGTGCCGATCGAGCATTTCGCGCTGCCCCGCATAACTGCTGGTGATGGCGTGTCCATCGCGGGTCAATCCTTCGAATGTCCCTTCGGAAACCAGCGGCCACAATGCGTATTTCGCCTCGCCATCGGCCTTGAACAGTCCGAAGTGGTTTTCGGAATCGGTTGGGTTGGCGGCGCTTTTCCAAGGTTCGTCAAAGGCCTCAAAATAGAAGCAACTGATGCCGGCGGATTGCGTCCACTCCCGCATGCCACGGTAGAACAGGGCCTGCTTGTATTCATCGGCAGCACGTGACCCTTCCGGGCCGTAGAATCCGTCCGAGACACTCGCCCAGCCGGTTTCGCCAATGTGCACGCTCTTGCTTTCGTCAATGCCTTGGACGTAGGCCACGACACGGGCATATTGATCTTGGCTGTACGCTACAGCGCGCGCCATGGCACGCTCAATCCTGTCGTCCACAGCCGGTTCCTCCTGAATTTCAACCTCAAGGGTGTCCGCCTGACTCTGCTCTTTGTTCTCGGCCCAGAAAACGGGGTTGTAGTGCGTGTCGTGGAAAGGGTAGGTGTGCATGGACACATAATCCACGGCGCGGACCAGTTCTTCGAGGTCCTCATTGTGATACTCCGCACCACCGCCGCCCCAGGAGGCGAAATTGTCCGAGCTGGTGACCCAAAGCGTTTCGGGCAACTTCCCCTCGGCCTTCAAGGACTGCAAATGGTTGACCCACTGCAAGATGACCTTGGGCGCTACGAAGTAAGAAGCCGCCCAATGAACCATGGCTTCGTTGCCCACAGCGATCACTTTTACGATGTCTGGGTGCATTTGGGCGAGTGCAACGGCGCGGTCGATCTCGGTCTGGTTCGCCTCCAGGTCCTGCTCGGCATGGTTCGGGGAATCTGTCCATGCGCCGGCACAATCGATCCATGCACCGAGCATGACGTACATCTCGAATTGGGAATCGCTTTGCTTCAATTCGCTGATGGCCTTCACCAGGTTTGCCGCATGGGGCAACTGGACATTGTAGGTCCTCACCTGACGAATGCCCATGGCATGCAGAATGCGCATGTCTTCCTTCAACTGGTCGAGCGTCGGCTGTTCAGAACGGCTTTGGCCGCGATATCCACCGTAGCAAATGGCAGGGTAGTCGGGATTTCCCAGAAGTTCGGATGCCGGTTTGTCGTGCATGATTTGATGCTCATGGGTGGGGCCACACGACGTCAGGGCCGCCGAGAGGAAAAGTGACGATGTCGCCCCCCAAAGGAAGGAAGCGATGCCATTGAATTCAGCGCTTGGATTGGACACTTTCCACATCCGCCGAGGCTTAAGCGATCACGGTGAGTTGCACCACCTCGTTGGACCGCCGGAAAATTTGGTGGCTCAGTTCCTTGCTGAGGGTCAGACCCGTGACACTTTCCGTCCGTCCGTCTCGCATTCTTGCTTGTATTTCGGCTTGGTCTCCCCGCTTGTGCACCACGGGAACCTGGCAAACGGTGTAAGCCATGGATCCAGCAGACAGAGAGAGGGTTTGCCACTGCTGGTTGACATCCACGTATTCAAATTCAGCGGGCTCGCTCAGGAATTCTTCGGCGTGCATGAGGGCCCGGTCAAAATGCAGTTGCCCCCCTGCAACGCGAACGCCCAACTCGCCGAATCGACACAACAAGTCTTCTTTTACCTGCCCCGTCATACCGGGCTGCTGGGCTCCTTTTCCGCCTGGGGTATGGGAATAGGGGTCGGTCGGGAAAGCGCCATACAATTCAGGTGATTTGTGGGCGCCGATGCCGGCATTGATTTCGAAGTAGTGGTCAAAAAGACGTCCCACCACATCGGAGGAATCGGGTTTTGCCACAGCGGCTTTGGTGACTTCGAATGCGGCCAAACGAAGCTTGGAGACCATGTGCCAATAGATGGAGCCCAACCCTTCGTATCCGAAGAAAGTGCCGGAACGCCCCGTGAACGCCTTGTGGTTGAAGATGCCTTCGTAGATGGATTCGATCTGCTTCTGTTCGGCCGTCACGAGGGCTTGATAGGCCTCGGGCAGTGCGGAAAGTGCAGCTCGCAAGGCGTTGACATTGTGGAAGTTGCCATTGAAGTGGAACCCGCCTTGGCAATCCCGGGTCACAATGTCGACATTGCCTTCTTCCACCAAACGGGTCAAGAGTTTGGAGCCGGCCACCGCACCGGGGTCAATGTTGTTCTTGTCGAGGAAACGCGGCAGGGACTTGTTGGGATAGAGGATGTAGCTGTATTGATCTTCCCGGAAAAGGGCGCTGGCTTTCAATGCATCGAGCACCTCCAAGCTTTCCGCAGAATCCAACAGTCCCGAGCTGAGGACGGCGACCTGGCCTTCGAGCATCTCCGGCAATGGGGAGATCGCGATGCCACCGTCTGATTCCACGGTCATGAGGTTGTAGGCGTGGTAGAGCCCGTCGCTGCGGCGGTTGGCCCGGATGGAATGCTCCAAGTGGCCCAAAGCCACATCCACGAATGCGGACAGCTCGGACAGTTTTAGCGGTGATTTTTGGCCCGAGAAGTCCTCATTGTAAATCTGGTGCCGGTAGTCGCTTGCTGCACTGCCCAATCCGTCGAGAATGGTTCTGCGCTCTGCATTGGAAATATGTCCGGAGGTCAGATGCTGATGCTGGTCCAGCGTCTCGCTCATGCGCTTGAAGCACGCGAGCAGCTCCACCGAAATCTGAACTTCCTGTTGCGCCGTCTGGGCCAGGACGTCTTTGAAATAGACGAGGAAGCGGCGCAGGTAGTACAGGGTCACCATGGACACCCCGTTTCCGACGAGGGCGTTGTTCGCGTCGTTCCATTCGGGGCGCTGGGTATTCATCCAGATGCCGCCTTCCGGGATGAAGTTGGCGACCTTGGCGAGCATGGTCGCCATGATCTTCTCGATGAAATTGACCTTGTAAATGAAGACATGGGTCTCGCGAAGGAGTGCGCCGTCTCCGCCGATTTCGTCCTTCTTGAACTGGATTTTCTCTTCCCGCTCGTGGTCGAAATCAATGGTGTTCTTGGGGTCTTCCAGCAGCGCTTCGTACGGCTTGATCCGGTAAGGGACATTGGCGTAGACAAAGGAGTCATTCTGGAAATACGCCTCCAGCTTCTCGGGGTAGTAGGCGCGCAGGAATTCCAGGAATTTCAGCAGGTAAATGATCTGGTGATCTCCCCAGTACCCGATGTAGGACCACGGGTTGTCCGGTTCTATGGTCTCCCATTCGAAGCCATCCTTGAATACGCGGTACGGGTTGTACCCATCGAAGGTGGTGGCATTGAGGAATTTGAAGATCATTCCGTCAATGAACTCCGGATAGGCGTGGACCAAGGCTTCCCAGTTCTGGAAGATGTCGCGCCAGTTTCCTTGGTAATCCAGGATTTTCGACCCGTCGTCCTCGTTGCGGAGGTTGATGGAGAAGCGGTTCCAGGGGCGGCTGGGATCCCCGTGTCGCCGGCTGAACTTCAGGGGCAGGTATTCAGCGCCAAGGCGCTTGAAATTCAGGTCGTCGTCTTGGGACAGCTGTTCTTGGAGGAAGAACAGATCGAATTTCTCGGGCCAAGTGGCCATGAGTTCCGATCTCTTGAAAAACACCTTGTGGTTTGCCCGGTCGATGTACGCCATGAAGTCAGCGCGTTCGATGGCGTAGTTCTCGTCGAAAATTCCGCCGCGCATGATGTTGAACATGGTGTTGGCGAAATGGCGGATGTTCCGGCGTCGGTCGGCTGTGAGTTGCAGACCGTCGCTGGCGGCCACCAAAGCGATGAGCCGGTTCGTGCCCTCCTCGACATCCTGAAGGACCGATTCATTCAGGGTTTCCGGGGACTTGAGGTCCTGTTTCAATTGAACCACTCCCCGAATGGACTGTCCGAGGTTGGCCACCATCATCCAATCCTTGCTTTCTCCGGCAGCCAACTCGAATTCGCTTTGGATGAAGTAGGCGCCCCGCTCGGCCTTGACATCGGTTTCCGTGACCAGCGACTGGCCCGTCTTGAAAGCGGCCAATTGCTGTGAGGACAAGAGCACCTTGGGCGCGTTCATTCCCAATGACCAGACGACATTGGCTTTCAAGGCCTCGCTGGGTTCCGCCTTGTCGGAGATGATGGCGCTCAGGGCATAGATGCCAAGCGGGCCTTCCTCCAGCTCGCATTTCTTGTAGGCGTCCACCAGGTTGCTGCTGCCGCGCTGCAATCCTTCGGGGATGCCGTAGGGCAGCAGATTCTGAACGCCGTCGAGAACACTCACCCGAAGGGCCTGGGAAGCCGATGATTCGAGGCGTGCATGTCGCACGAATCCGTAGCGTTCGCTGGCCGCCCATTGATAGCGGAAAGTCAACGCCAGGTCGTGGTTGACCTCTTCGAAAATCACCTTGTTTCCGTAGGCATTCTTGTAGAGGTTGCGCTCGATGGCATAGGCACCCTTGTTCTGTTCGGAGAAAGGTTGCCACAGCATGCGACATTCCTCGGAATCAACCAGAATGATGGTTTTGCTTCCCGTGGTTTCTGCTGACTCCGTGATTTTGTCGTCCGTGTAGTACGGAAACAGGGCCTGATCGCTGTTGACCCTTCCCGCAGAAAGGCCGCCATTGCTGGACAAGAACATCCAGTGGTCCGAATGGCTCACGATGCTCATGAAAAAGGGACGCATCCGGTCTACGGAACCAATCTTGTAGTACGTCTCACCTTCGATGGTGACCTCCTGCCCGGAAGTGGGGGTACTTGCGGTTTGGAAGGGCTTTTGACCACAATATATCGGCTTACGGAACTCCGTCTCGTTCATTTCCACTGGGTAATCGGTTTTGGCGCGACCGTAAGCCCAAGCTGGATAGTCCTTGCAGCGAGCGTGGTCAACCTGCTGTGCATTAACAGCGGAGCTAAAATAGGCAGGATGTGTATTGGAACCTTTGAAGCAGATGAAGTCCCTGATTCCGGGCCTTGTGCAGTCTGAGGAGCGAAGACTGTAACCCGGGGCTTTGCATCTCCGTTTCACGTGAATTCATCGTATCTTTTATTGACGCCTGACTTGTCATGAATGCCCCTTTGATCCAGCCCCTTTACGACGAGGTCCAACACGGAACTTGGTCCACTTTGTATCGGCGCCAGCGCGAAAACCTGGAGGACAAGGGCGCCCGTTTGTACCTCGAAGCGCTCGATCGCATGGAATCGCTGACGGAGGCCACCATCCCATTGGTGGACCAGATGTCTTCCGAGTTAAGGGCAGCGACAGGGTGGGAATTGGTCATCGTGCCGGGACTCATTCCTGTGGATGACTTTTTTGCCTTGCTGGCCCAGCGTCAATTCTGCACTTCCACATGGGTGCGCCGCCCAGACCAGTTGGATTATCTGGAAGAGCCCGACATGTTTCACGACACGTTCGGACATGTGCCGCCCTTGTTGGATCCCGAGTTTGCTTTGTTCATGCAGCGTTTTGGCCAAATCGGAGTCGATCTGCGGGGCAATGAAAAGGCGGTGCTCGCGTTGCAGCGTCTGTACTGGTTCTTCGTCGAGTTCGGCTTTGTGGAAGAGAAAGGAATGCCCAGGGCTTTCGGCGCGGGCATCATGAGTTCCTTCGGGGAGACCCTCCACGCTTGGGATCTGCGCGCGGACTTGCGCAGGTTTACGTTGGAAGGCGCCATGTCTACGCCCTTTACCACGACCGAAATCCAGTCCACCTATTTCCTGATCAAGGACATACCCGAGGTGGTCCGGGATCTGGAGGCCTGGCATGCGGAACTTTCCTGAATCCACATTCTGCTCGACCTTCGGGAGTTGATGGATATGCACAACCCCGGCCCCATGTGGGATGAGCGCTATGGTGCAGCTCCCACCGTTTACGGCTTTGGCCCCAACGCCTTTTTTGCCCAGCAGTTGAGAGGTTTGTCCGTCGGGCGTTTGCTGTTGCCCGGAGACGGGGAGGGGCGCAATGCTTGTCACGCGGCGGAGCAGGGGTGGTCGGTGCGTTCATTCGATGCCTCCGAGGTTGGGGTGCGAAAGAGCCGGCAATGGGCGGCGGAGAGAGGCGTGCAAATCGCTGCCGAGGTCGGAGATTGTCGCACTTGGGAGCCAGGGGAAGCCTTCGATGTGATCGGATTGTTCTATCTGCACCTTCCATCGGACATGCGTCCGGGATTCCATGCGCGTGTGACCACCTGGCTCAAACCCGGAGGGCGGCTCATTTTGGAAGGTTTTGGTCCAGGGCAGCTTCAATACGCATCCGGTGGCCCCAAAAGGGAGGACATGCTGTTCACGCCGGACATGATGGAGGCGGATTTCAGCGGACTGGAAATGGAGCAATGTGAAACCCTGGAGGTCGAGCTGGATGAAGGGCCGTTCCACCAAGGCCGGGCGGAGGTCACGCGCATGGTGGCCCGCCGTCCCTTGGATGGGTTTACCAACCCAGATTTCGGGCGCTGACCCGGGCGACCCGGCCATTGCCACTGAGCCAAAGCGCAGCGCCGTCAGGGCTGAACCTTGCGGCGTAAAAGGCGCTGTCGGAGAAGTGGCGCCAATTCCTGCCGCCGTCCTCGCTGAGGTCGATGCCGCCCGGGGTGCCGACCACGACCAGATTGAGGCCGCCGCTCCCGGGTTGATAGCGCACGGAGGAACCGTATCCCATGCCATGGTCTTTGGCCACAACGGTCCAGGTTTCTCCGCCGTCTTCTGTGACAGCGGCCCGGCCCTCGCGGTCGTCTTTGGCCTCCCAGTTGCCGCCCCAGATGATGCCGTGACGGGCATCGCAAAAATCCATGGAGAATCCGCCGGTCATCTGTCCTCCTTGTTGCAATGGAGTGGGATAGGCCTTCCACGACCTGCCGCGATCGAGGCTGCGGTAAACCCGGGAAGCGCCGCCGCCCGAGAGCATCCAAACCGTGTCACCCTGCGCTGACAGGTTGCCATTGGAAGCGGCGAAGGCAGCCTCGCCTTCCAGAGAAGGTGGCACGCCGGCGCGGGTGTCCGAAGCGCAGGGGATTTTCGTCCAAGAATCGCCGCCGTCGGAGGAAGTCAAGACGCAGAGACAGCTGTCGATGGGGTCGCCCATGGCCACAATATGCCCACTGTCCAGAGACAGAATGGCATCCAGAAATACCTGGGGATGGGCGCTTTCCCAAACGGTTTTGCGGGGCAGGGAGGGCATGCCATCTGCATCCATGACCGCCTTTCGGATCATGCCGGGTGAAGCGATGACCGTTGCCATTATGGCATCGTCCGTGACCACCATCCCACGGTAATGGGGCGCCCCGGAAGAGTCCGAAGTGAAGGCCACGGTGTCCTCAAAACGACGCACGCGCCCCGCACCATGGCCGAACTGGATCCGCATCCAATCGCCGCCGGATTCCGCTGCCCAAGCCTCCTCATCCGAAAGGGCGACCAATGCCCGCCAGCTTCCTTCGGTCGTGAAGTGCTGAATCCCTTGCTCATCGGGGGTCCATTGGGAGGGGCCGCAACCCGCAGAAAATACAAGCAGCGGCAACCCCATGAAAAGCGCCGGAAAAGCGCGAAATTGGGCAGGCGAGAACATGGACGTCATCGGTGGATTTTCGGTGTTGAATTTGGGGTTGAATTTGATTCCCGGAGCTTTGCTTTGGATCATTCAGGCCGTGGTGCGGCGCAATATGCCCAAGAAACCCAATGGAGTTTATGGCTACCGCACCCGCCGCTCCATGTCGAGTCAACAGGCCTGGGATTACGCCAATCGGCGCAGCATAGACCTGATGGCGATGTTCAGTTGGCCCAACATAGCGGCGGCCGTGCCTTGCACCCTGTATCTTGACCTGGATTCCGCGCAGCTCATCTTGTATACGGCCATGACGGTATTTTGCGTTCTCCCGTTGGCTGTCGTCGAAAGGGAATTGGCACGCGGTCTGCATGAGCGAAATGACACGATTTGACGTTGAAAGAACCATGAAGCGGTATTTCAGAAGGGGCAAGGGCATGACGGTGGTGGCCACCAGCCTGTTTCTTGTAGGCTGTGTGCACGACCCTTTGGTTGATCCCATGCCGCCGGTTGATGCCGCTCCTACGATTGTGCCAGGACCTTGTGATCCTGAAACCGTTTATTTCCAAGAGGATGTGCTCCCTCTTCTGGTTTCGAATTGCGCCCAGTCCGGTTGCCACGATGCGGCTTCGGCCCAAGATGGCATTGTGCTGGATTCATTTTCCAACCTGTTGTACGGCGATGATGATGACCTGGTGGTCCCGGGCCAGCCCGGAGAAAGCGAGCTGATGGAGGTCATTCTGGATACGGACCCCGACAAGCGAATGCCTCCTCCACCCGCCGATCCCTTGGACGCAGCCACGGTGGATTTGATCGCCGCTTGGATAGAGCAGGGGGCGTTGAATTTGAGCTGCAGCGATGACTGTGACACCACAGATTTCAGTTGGTCAGGCCGCATTCTCCCGATGCTGGAGTTGAATTGTACCGGCTGTCATGGCGGTCCGGAGCCCGATGCGGGTCTGGTCCTCAGTGAACACAGCCAGGCGGTATCTGCGGTGGCCTACCGTTCGCTTTTGGAACACGTGCAGCAGCTCGAGGGTTATTCTCCCATGCCCCCCTCCGGCAATCCATTGGATTCTTGCGCCATTCTTGCGCTGGAAGGTTGGATTTCGGACGGGATGCCGAACAACTGATGATGAGAATGCGCGCTGGACTTTTGGTGTTGACCCTGTGCATGGGGGTGACGGGATGCTACTATGACGTGGAGGAGACGCTCTACGGGGAGCAGGGCTGTGACCCGACCCCCGCCACTTTTGGCGGCGTCATCGAACCGCTCGTGGCCTCCAACTGTGCAGAGCCAGGATGTCATTCCGGACCTTCTCCCGCCGCGGGGATTGCCTTTGGCGAACATGCCGATGTCGCTGCCATGGCCCCCCTCATGTTGGAACGCATGAACCGGAACCCGGGTGATGCCGGACTGATGCCTCCCAACCGTAAGCTCGACACCTGCGACATTGCCGCCTTTGACCAATGGTTGGCCGATGGCGCACCCAACAATTGAATCCCATGAAGCATATTCTTCTTCTTTTGGCCTTCCTGCCCGCCGCCATTTTCGCCCAACAGTTCGTGACACGTGAGGGCAACGTGCACTTCTTGAGTGAAACGCCCATAGAGGACATAGAGGCCACCAGTTCCGAGGCGAGTGTCATCCTCGATTTGGAGACAGGCCGCGTTGCCGTTCAAGTGCCCATCCTCAGTTTCCATTTTGAGAAGGCGCTCATGGAGGAGCATTTCAACGAGAACTACATGGAGAGTGGGACCTACCCCAAGGCCAAGTTCACCGGTACCCTCCGGGATTTCGGCGCTCTGCCGGAGAGCGGGGCGGTGGAGGTGATGGTCGATGGCAGCTTCGAGGTGCACGGCGTTTCGGTGGACCGCCCGTTCAATGGTACGCTGGAGCGCAAGGGCGACGAGGTCATGCTGATCTGCCGCTTCGATGTGCGCACGGAGGACCATGAGATTCCCATTCCGGCGGTCGTGCGTGACAACATCGCCGAGGTTATCGCAGTGGACATCAAAGCCTCCCTCGTTGCCCGATGAAGTGCCGCTACCCGCAGGTCCTGTTGTTGTGCTGTGCCCTGTATACGGCAGTGGCTGGTGTGGCGCAGGACGACATGATGGACTTTTTCGATGAGGTCGATGAGCAGGCACGGCCGGTCACGGCGGTGTTCAAGTCCCAGCGCCTCATCAACGTTCACACCTGCGAGACGCCGGGCAAGGGCGAGATGAACTTCGTGATCGCTCACCGCTTTGGGCGCATCAGCGACGGCGCCTATGCGCTGTGGGGCTTGGACAATGCTTCCATGCGGATGGCCTTCGAGTACGGTTTGTCTGATCGGGTCATGCTGTCAGTGGGGCGTTCCACCTTTGAGAAGACATTTGAGGGCGGTGTGAAAGTCCGTGCCTTGGAGCAAATGGAGGGAGGGCGTCCGTTCGGATTGACCTTCTACTCGGTCACCATGGCCAACGGTCTGCGCTGGGCAGACCCGGAGCGGGAGAATTACTTCAGCAGCCGCCTCAGCTTTGCCCACCAGGCCATCCTCACGCGGAAATTCGATGACAAACTCAGTGTGCTCCTCGTTCCCTCGCTCATCCACCGCAACCTGGTGGATGTGCCCGGTAGGGCCCACGATGTGGCCACCCTCGGTGGCGGATTCCGTTACAAGATCAGCAACCGTACGACGGTCAATGCCGAGTACCATTATCTGTTGCCGCGTCCCATTCAAGACGAGTGGCACAACTCATTGAGCCTTGGAATCGATATAGAGACGGGGGGGCACGTCTTCCAGTTGCATGTGACCAACAGCCGAGGCATGTTCGAACGCTCCTTCCTGACCGAGACGCCCGATCGTTGGCAGGACGGCGAACTGTACTTCGGCTTCAACCTGAACCGCGTCTTCCAGGTGGGAGACCGCCGGTGATCAGTCGATGCGCTTTAGGGCCTTGACCGGCTGGGTGCCGGGGCGATCGTGGCGACGGAGGTCGGCCACAACGATGAGGTGATCGCTGGCCTGCATGTCGTCGCCTGCCTCGAGTCCGAACTGGGCCCGGCGGCCGGGGGTCATCGATGCAGTTTCCAGGGCGAAATCGCCCAATACTTCCAGTACTCCATCTTGGATGAGCATGTAGTCGAGCTTTCCTGCGGGCCATTGGCTGTTCGCGTTCAGCCACGTGTAGTTCATGGCTTGATCGGTTTGCAGTCCTTTCAGCTCCCGCAACCCGGTCCCGTCCCAGTCTGGCGCGAAATCCGGGCCGTTGGCAGATTCGTCGGCGATGTCACCGGTGAGCAAAGTGTGCATGGCGTGACCTGGGCCCACCATGTTCAAGTCGCCTCCGTAGATGACGGGTGTCTTGGGAGCCAAGTCCAGGATGCCGCCCTCGGTCATGGCGTCTCGAAGAAAGGCCATGTATTCATCGGCTTCGCTCTGCCGCTGGTCCGCACCGTTGCAGCATTTGAGGTGGCTGGCGGCCACCATGATTTCTCCGGATTCGCCGGCATCGATCAACACCGGGAACTGGCGATAGACATCGGAAAACTCTGCCGTGATGGGCCACCGACTGGCCACCATGAGGTCCCAATCGTCCTTGGCGACATGCCATTGGCCTCCCTCAATGGGCATCCATTCGTTCAGCAGTCCCTGCACGAAATCTTCCGAGAAGTCCTCGACTTCACTCATGGCGAGGACATCGGGCTGAACCGCACCCAGGATGCGGGCCATGGCACCTTGTGCGCTGGCTTCGTCCATCCGGCGGTTCATGTTCCAGAAAGCCACACGGTACTCGGTGCCTTCAGCGCGCGCGAGAGGTGCGGCGACCTCGACGGCGGGGCTGTTGGAAAGTGCAATGGAGGTTGCTGAGGTCACCTGCTGGCCTGAGGAGCTGCATTGGACGGACCAGCGGATCGGGGCAGATGCGTTGCTGAATCCATTGGCTTGGCGGTCGATCGAAACTTCATATTCCCTTTCGCCATACGTAGGTGCCATTCGGACTTGGGCGTCGTTCAATGAAGATTGTTCCACTGAACCTGCATCGCCCGTGGTGTTGACATATCGGTCCTTCAAGTGCACCACCAGCTCTGCGCCTTGGAAACCGCCTGCGATCTGTCCAGTGGATGCGTTTCCATCCAGATCCAAAGCCAGTTTGGTGCCGTGGGGAATCAGGCCTTCGTCCAGGGCGATGATGCGGTCGTAGATGAGGTGGAAATACACCCGTTCAGCGTCGCTCGTGAACCCCACTGAAACCAATGGACCCGCCGTGTCTTCAACCGCGACCGAGGGGATGGTGGACCAGTCGCTGAAATCGCTGTCGATCGATATTCCGACTTGGGCGGTGCCCAGGGTACAGAGTGGAAAGAAGAGGGCCAAAGCGGCACAGCGGCTGAAAAGGTGTGCAAAGGACATGATGCGGTGAATCAGGTTGCAAAGATGGACCTTTGCGGCATGCGATTGCTCGGAACGAAAGTCTGCAAGAAACACGACCTCGGGGTCCACAACAATCTCTTCGGGGGCACCATGCTGAGTTGGATCGACGAATTGGCCGTGGCGTATGTGAATGAGATCTGCTTTTGTCCGAACATGGTGACCCTGAAAGTGGAGGAGGTGTTGTTCAAGTCGCCGGTGAAGGAGAACAACCTGATCAAGATCTACGGGGAGATCATCCGCATCGGAACGAAGTCCATCAAGATTGCGGTGGAAGCGCGCAAGTTCAATGTGTACAGTCATGAGGAAAGCGTGGTGACCACCACGAGCCTCGTTTTTGTGCGCATCGACGAGGATGGCAATTCTCTGCCGATTGCCCAGCACGTCCGCGACAAGCATCCAGACAAACTGGCCTGAGCGACGGGCGGGTGACGGACCGGGAAGTTCAGTCCACATCCAAGGTGGCGTGATGGATGCCACCGGCAAAACAACAGGTGGGATTCATGCCCTTGGATTCACGGGTTTTCAAAGGAAAGTGTCATTTTTAAAAAGTGAACTTGACCAGGTTCTTCTTGCTTTCCGTTCTGCTGTCCTTCGTGCAAAGCGCAGGAGCCCAGTGGAATTCCATTGGGGACAGCTTGGTGCTGCCCACTTTCATGCTGGGAGGCACCTACGCCCCGGGCATGAGCGCGGTGGATGTCGATGGTGACGGTTGGGAGGATTTGACCTTTGGCAATGACCTCTACGGCATCGATTTGTACCTGAGGGACAGTACAGGATTTCAATTGCACCCGGTCGATCTCGGGCTTGAGCCTGGCTACTGCACGCCGCGCAGTGTGGTGTGGGCGGACTTTGACAACGATGCGGATCAGGACCTGTTTCTGACCTGCCTTTTGGGACACAATCGCATCTATCGCAATACCGGCGGTCTTGTGATGGAGGACATCACCGACACATCGGGCTTGGTGATGAACGCAAACCACAAAGGCTATGGATTGTGCATCGCGGACATCAACCTCGATAGCCACCTGGATCTCTTCATCTCGAATTACGTCAGTACGCCACCTTTGGTGCCCAACGAGTTTTATCTCGGGGATGGACAAGGCCATTTCACCTTGACCGAATGGGGGCTGCCACAGGACCTGATTACCCCGAGCCACCAAGGGCAGTTCATCGACCTGAACGACGATGACAGGTTGGATCTGTATGTCATCAATGACAAGGACTTTGAGAACGAGCTCTACATCGGAACCGACACCGGTTTCGTGGACATCAGCGCCGAGTCGGGGTTGGATGTGGCCATCGACGCGATGGGGACGGCTTGGATCGATGAGGAACTCGACGGTCGGAGGGAGGTGTACATCACCGGAATGGATGAGGCCGTGTTCCTGAAGGATACCGGGGGTTATTCATTTTTGGACGTTGCGGCGGATTATGGCATGCCGGATGAATTGACGACAGGGTGGGCCGTCATTGGTGCCGATTTTGACAATGATGGGTACGAGGATCTGTTCGTGAACTCGGCAGACTTCATCGACTATCAATACCCGCTGCCGTTCTGGTACACGGCGCAGCCCAACAAGTGGTTCCACAACGACGGAGGCACAGGTTGGACCGACCGGAGCGACGAGGTGCCGCTGGACGCGCAGTTTGCTGAGATCTATGTCATGGTGCAAGCGGACTGGAACCGGGATGGGAGCGTGGATCTTGCCGCCATGCCCATTGGTACGGAGGCGCTGCTCTTGGAGGGACAGCCACAAGGTGGCCATTGGTTGGAGGTGCTTCCCCGTGGAACGGTGAGCAACCGCGATGGCATCGGAACCAAGGTGATTGCGTACACCACCGATGCATCGGGGCAAGTGGTCAGCCGGGTGCGCCAGGCCTCCTGTGGAGAGGGCATGCTGCAGCAGAATTCCCGCTGGCTGCATTTCGGTCTCGGCGAGACTGCCGTGATTGATTCGCTCGAAATCCGCTGGCCGATGGGCTTTGTCGAGAGGTTGTACGATGTGACTGCGGATCAGCGGTTGTTGCTTGTCGAGGGGGAGGTAGAGGTCGATGATTGTCCTGCCGATTTGGATGACAGCGGGCTCATCGGCGTGGACGACCTTTTGGCGCTGATTGGCGCCTTTGGATGCCAAGGGTTGGATTGCATCGGGGACATAGACGGTGACGGCATGGTCGGTGCCTACGACATTCTGTTTGCGCTTTCCTTTTACGGGGAGTCCTGTCCCGACTGACTTCAGGCTGTCTGAGCGTCCCAGTTGGCGCGCATTTCCGCGCATGCCTTGGATGTCCAATCGTAGATGCGCTGACGCAATTCCACGGGGTCGTCCCCATATTGAACCTCACCAAAACGCAGGGCGACGTCTACATGGCGGTGACCGAAAATCTTGAAGGCGTGGGGAATGAAAAGGTCTTTGCCCTCCCATGCGACCTCTTGATGGCGGTATTCCATGGCGATGGGGAAGATGGGGAACCCGCCGTCGGCGCACATCTTGAACATCCCCATGCGGTACTCCAACAAATCGGGCCCTTTGTATGTGGTGCCCTCTGGAAAGATGATGATGGACATGCCGCTTTCGATGCGGCGCTGCACCTCCCGGCGGGTTTCGCGGCGGCTCTCTGCATCGGAGCGCTTGACCCACAAGGTGCGCATGGCGGTGCCGCCCCAGCCGATCAGGGGCCAATGCTTGACTTCCGCCTTGGCCACGAAGGCAAGAGGATGGGGCGATGGCACCATTACGGAGTCGATGTACGACCGATGATTGGCCACCAGTACGCATGCGTGGTCGGGCAAGGCGCCTTCCACGGTCACACGAATGCCGGAGAAGCGCTGGATGTTGCGGCAATACCAAGTGTAATGCCGATAGATCACGTCGTGTCCGGCGCCGAAGAGACGTCGCAGGAGCGCACTCGCCACCACCATTGTGGTCAGCACCATGAAGGCAAGCAAGCGCCGAAGACTCCTGAGCAGTTGGACCACTCTGTTTCCATCGCTGAATGGAGCGGGTAAAGTGGTCAGGAAATCAAACGGTCGGTAGGACATTTGAACAAGGACGAAGCACGAAATGTACTCCAAGCATGATGGAAGAAGGCAAAGAAACCGCCACCAAGGGCATGGCGGAGTTTGAACAGTTGGCGGCTGAGCGCCGAAGTGTGCGCCGATTCTCCGATGCGGCAGTACCCGATGAAGCGATCCGTTCGGCACTTCGTTCGGCTCATCTGGCACCGAGTTCCAACAATCTGCAGCCGTGGGAATTCCACTGGGTCCGCCGTTCTTCTTCCCACCGCGAGGCCGCGGTAACGGCCTGCCTTTCCCAGCCCGCCGCAGCCACTTCTTCCGACCTGGTCTTTTTCATCGGTCGTCCTGACCTCCTGAAAGACCGCGCCGCCGCGCTTCAAGCCCACTTCGAAGCCGAGGGCAACGACGGCACCGCCGGCTATTACCGCGATCAGGTCGCCGCCAACATCGCCGGCATGTCGGCCGAGGCCCGCGCCGCTTGGGTCGACAAGAGCGTGTCGCTGGCCGCCGCCCAATTCATGCTGGCCATCAAGGCGGCCGGTTTCGACAGCTGTCCCATGGAGGGCCTCGTCCCCGACAAGGTCCGCGCCCTCTTCGGTCTTCCTAAGGAAGCCACCGTCACCATGGCCGTCTCAGTGGGCGAGGGCATCCCCGAAGGCATCTACGGCCCCCGCCTCCGCTTTCCTTTGGACGAACACCTCACCGAATACTGAACGATTCACTCCAGTGCCCGAAATTGCCGGCATGCGGAGCATCAAGGGTTGGCTGATTGGAATACTGGTCATTGTGGGGTGTGATAAGGAGCCGCATTTACCTGAGCCGGAATTCGTAGCATGTACTGAAGTTCAGCCGGAGTTCGGGCAAGGGCCGACCACCTTGGGCTTCCTGTTGGTCGATGCCATCAACGCGGTGGACACCCTGTACGGGACGTATACGTTGACTGAGGCGGTCAGTGCCTATGGGGAAGACGGTGGGCAGTGGACCTATGTGGATATAGCGGGGGACACGGCTTCAGGGGCGTACACATTGCCGATGGGGCGGCTTCGCATGGAGGCGTGGCCAGGGGGCGAGCCCGTCCTGTGGAGCTGGCAGGACGACTACTGCGGCTATGTGCTGACGGACCTGTTCGACACTTTCCCCCAGAACGGCGGCTTGCTGCTCCGCTCGATCTGAGTTGGCTCAGGGGCAGGGGTTGCCGAAGTTGCCAGGAGGAGGAGGACGTCGCTCCGGCCGCGGTGGCGGAGCACGCTCCAACCGCGCCGATTTTAACGATTACTCCCGTGATCCATCCGATACTAAACCCGTGGATGAAGCGGCGGTCACGCGTTTGATATCGGAACGTACATCTATGAGGCGCAAAGGTATGTTTGAT
>JAURDB010000042.1 GCA_030828175.1 Flavobacteriales bacterium | reverse complement strand
GCAAGGGAAGACAGCACCTTCCGGGCGCGGGTTTTGTCCAGCATGGCGGTTTCGGTCAACATATGTGGCTTTTGTTGGGTAAATGCAAAGATGGACCCAACATCCGGAGGGGTTGACCGGTTATTTTTGCAGAGTCGAATCCGAGCGAAAGAAAGTCTGCCATGGCCATCATGATCACCGACGCCTGCATCAATTGCGGAGCCTGCGAACCGGAATGCCCCAACAACGCCATCTATGAAGGCGGTGCGGAGTGGACCTTTGCCGATGGAACGGGCCTCAAGGGTGAGGGCAACCACCCCACAGCCGGCGCCATCGTGGCCGACGCCACGCAAGACCCTGGCAGCATGGACGTCTATTACATCGCCACCGACAAGTGCACAGAGTGCGTGGGTTTCCACGACGAACCCCAATGCGCCGCAGTCTGTCCGGTCGACTGCTGCGTTGACGACCCCGACCACAGGGAGTCCGAGGACCAGCTCCTCGCCAAAAAGGCCTTCATGCACCTCTGAGCCGGCCCAAGCTCACCCTTTCTGCCCCTTCCTGCCGCCCGCCGAACTCAGCGGCGCAGGGTTTCAGCGTGGCTGCCCTGTTCTCCCCGCCACATGGTCAGGATGCACTCCGGATGGAAAAGGAACCCCAGGGGCAAGACAATGCCGCGCCTTTTCGTCCGTTTCATTCAGGCCCCCTTGTCCATAGCTTTCTGCACTCAGAATGGGTTCGCGCCCAAATCATGTGCACTTTGGACGCACGATTCCATGGCAGTGAAACGCAGTTCAATGAAGACCTCCCCCCGGCAGCAACGCCTCGCCATCCGCATTGCGCTGGGATGCATGGGCATGGTGCTTTGCGGCCCAGCGTCGGGTCAGGCATTGGACTTTTCGCCACTCAAACCGCTGCACGGCGCACTGAAAGGGTGTCAAGGCGAGACCTGCCGGTTCATCAGTGACAGCCTGGGGCAGGCCTTGCAAGACCTCCTGAATGACCAACCGGGAGAAGCCGAATGGATGAAACCGGACTTCCTGGCAGCCGTGACTTCGGCAGATGGTCGGCTGATGGTGTTCACCTGGAATTGGCCGCTGCCCGATCGCACCTCCTCTTATGCCGGACTCGTGGCCCATCGCCCCGATGTGGATGCCCCTTGGGAATTCACTTCGCTCTACGACGAGAGCAGCGCGGATGGCCCGGACCAGCAGCAAAGCATGCGGGCCGAGGGTTGGCACGGCGCTTTGTACTATGCCATGGTGCCGGATGCGGTGGACAAGAACACCTGGCTGCTCCTCGGTTGGGACGATGCGAATGCACAGGTGACCCGAAAGGTGATCGAGCCCATCGAATGGCGGACGCGCGGCATCCGTTTCGGTGCACCGGTTCTCCAGACCCCAAAGGGGATGGTGAAGCGCCACGTTTTGGAATTCGCCGATGCCGTGCAGGTATCGCTGCGCCACCAACCCGCCACCCGTGGCAAGGGCGCACACGCCGAGCGGGTCATTTTCGATCACCTCTCGCCTACGGAACCACACCTCACCGGGATTGCGGCCTATTACGGGCCGGACATGACATTTGACGCCTTCGTTCCGGGCAAGAGAAAAGGGGACCCTTGGATGCTCGTTGAGAAGGTCAATGCATCAGAGGACCTTCCCGAGGATCGCCCCTTCCGTGACCCACGGCCGCGAAACGGAGGCAAAAACCGGCGCTGAGCAAGCCCCTCTTTCCTATCTTCATTCCATGGATTTGCGCGTTTGTATTGGCCTTTTGGCCTGCTTCCTTCTCGCCCCTTGCTCCTTCCTTCTCGGACAGGAAACGGCAGGAAGTTTGATCGACAAGGTGTATGGAACGAAGCCAGAACGTCCGGATGGCTACAGCTTTACGCACGTCATCCATTACGACCTTGTCCAACAGGTGGACCGCGGCGAAGGCAAGCCCAAAGAAGAATTGACGGGCACCATGGATCTCTACTACACTCCGGGAGGTACCGCGTACGGGCGGGTGGTGGAGTCGCCGACCGCCAAAGTATCCCACATCGGAGACCTCGAGCGGGGCATGCGGTACACGCTGACACTCCTCGGCGAAGTCGGGATCGGAAGTGAAGTGGAACTGAGTTCCTTCATGAAGGACACATTGAAAATGAGCCGTGTCTCAGGAGACAAGGAAATTGAAGGCCGAATGAGCGCCCACTTCTGGTACGAGGAGGGTACCGTGATTGAGGAATTGTGGGCGGATACCCAAGCCTCGGAAGAAGAAGTCGCGATCGGTCGCCTCTGGCCACGCTTCGAGCCCGGATTCGCTGGTTTGGCAACGGGCAACTACATCGGTCTGGCGACGCGTTGGATTTCCATCGACACACAGTTTGGCCGGGAACCCCGCATGGTACTCGACTTCAAAGGGGCAGAAAAACTCGATGAGCCGCTGGAGATATCATTGGAGGGCTTTGTCTTCCCGGTCTCCGAGGCCGACATGATGCGCGAACGCCTCAACGCGGAGCGCCAGTGATCACCCGCCCTTGAATCGGACTTCCGTGGCACCGTGGCCGTATTTCCTCGGGTCGCCCTCTCGGCAGGTGCAGTGGGGCCAATAGGCCGTCAACGCCTCCCTGATTTCCTGGCGCAATCTTCCCTGACCTACGCCGTGGATAAAAATGACCTTCGGGATGCGCTTCTCCTCCGCGCGCCGCATCATGCGGTCGAAGTGGTCCATCTGCAGGGTCAACATCTCGTGGGGTGAGGCACTGTCTCGGGCGCCCGTGAGGGCATGGAAGTGAAGGTCCACCTCCATGTGCTCGTCCCGTTTGCGCATGTTGGTCGCATCCGGGTTTTTGTATTTCAAATCGAAGTCCTTTTGGGAGGCCTTCAGGACATGTTCGTCCACGTTCCGCTCCAAAAGCTCGCCCTTGCTGATTTCTTTCGATGCATAAGCCCGGGCCTCTTCCGCTGCATTGGGCACCGGCAGACACTCCTTGGATGCGAATCGCATGGGAAAGCCATCGCCATCCTCCACCATCAGCGCCTGGCCACCCTCTTCGATGGCCAGCACGACCCCCTCCCCACTTTGGTGCAGGAAGCGAACGCGGTCGCCTACTTTGAATGCATGGGCCATGGCGGCAAGTTACCTTCGCATCATGGTTTGGCGCATGCTCTCGGTCCTTTCTCTGACGCTTGTATTCCTCCTCGGTGGATGCGGACCGGGGTGTGAGGCACCACCGGAACCACCTGTAGTACCGCAGGTCAGCCTCGAAGAAATGATTCTGTACGAAGTCTTTGTCCGCGATTTCTCCGAAGCGGGTACGTTCAAGGCCTTGGAGGCCCGACTCGATGAGTTGGTCGACCTCGGGGTCAACGCGCTGTGGCTGATGCCCATCCATCCCAATGGGGAGGTCAATGCGCTCGGGACCCACGGCTCACCCTATGCGGTGAAGGACTTCACGGGCGTCCACCCCGATTTCGGGACGATGGGTGACTTCCGGGATCTGGTCATCTCCTGCCACGGCCGCGGACTCCGCATCCTCATCGACTGGGTGCCCAACCACACCGCGTGGGACCACCCTTGGATCACGGCGCATCCGGATTGGTATACCCAAGACGCCCAAGGCAACATCGTCCACCCGCCCGGTACGAATTGGATGGACGTGGCCGATCTCAACTACGGTTCGGGCGCCCTGCGCGGGGCCATGATCGATGCCATGCGCTTCTGGATTGCGGACGTGGGCATCGATGGTTTCCGTTGCGATTACGCCGAGGGCGTACCCCAGGACTTCTGGGAGCAGGCCATTGCCGAGATGCAGGCCATCCACCCGAACGTGGTCATGCTGGCCGAGGGCGCAGCGCCATGGCTGCACGACGTGGGCATGAACCTCAGCTACAGCTGGGATGGGTACGGCGCCCTCCGCAGCGTTTTCGTGGATGGTGCCGCCGCCCATACCCTCCAGACCAGCTACGAAGGCGAGGCCGCCTGGCTTGGCCCACTCGACCGCCGCCTCCGTTTTTCGACCAACCACGACGAAACGAGTTGGGACGCCCCGCCGCCGACCCTGTTCGGCGGACAGGAGGCCGCCCGCGCGGCGCAGGCCATCGTGACCTTTCTGCCCGGCACACCCCTGGTCTACAATGGCCAGGAGGTGGGCAGCACCCAGGTCCTCAACCTGTTTGAACGCATTCCCATCGATTGGTCCACCCACCCCGAGATGCGGCCCTGGTTGAGGACGCTCCTGCACCAGCGCTCAGGCCATCCCGCCCTGGTGCACGGCGAAATTGAATTCCACGTGCAGAGCAACGTTTTCCGGGCGGAGCGGACCTTTACCGACGGCGACGGCACGGTGCGGCGTGCCCTGCTCGTGGCCCACGTGCGGGACGGCAACCGCACCACCGACCTCAGCGCCTGGCAGGACCTCGGTCTCACCGACATCTGGAACGGGGCGCCGCCGCCGGTCTCGCTTTCGCTCGCCCCCTTCGAGGTGCGGCTTTACGTCACCCCCTGATGCGTCCTGTGATGCGGCACCTGATGGTACTGGTGGCATTGCTGGGCATTGAAGGCGCCCTCTGTACCCAGGTCAGCTTGGATACATCGGCTGTCCCGGTCGGCTTCCGCCCCTATGTCCACCTGCTGGGTTCGGTCGAGGTCGTGGCCCCAGCCAGCGGTCCGAACTGGCGGGCCATGGACGTCAAGGATTACGACGAGAACAAGAAAAAGTATCAGGAACTCGAGGAGATGGTGCTGGCCGTGTGGCCACAAGTTCAAATCATCACGGTGATGCTCGACACCTTGCGCCCCACCTTCCTCTCCGGCATCGAGGCGGTGCCCGAAGACACGCTCAAGGCCCACCGCATGGGAATACAGGAAGACCGCGCTGAATCCAAGGCAGACCGCAAAGCAGATCGCCAGGAAACAAAGGCGGCAAAAAAAGCCGCAAAAAAGGAAGGGTCGGATGAATCCATGACGGTCGCAGCGGCGGCGGAGCCAGGGCCAGAGGAGTCAGAGGACGCACGAGACATTTCGATCAGCACGGGCGGGGAATCCGATGGCCCCGACACGCTCTTCTTGCCCGACATCGATTGTTGGCTCGCCATGCAGGAGCAAGACGGCTATTTCCGCACCGACAGCCTCAATGAAGAAGGCCAGCGAATGATGGTGCAGGACACCGCATTCGAAGATGAGATGGGCATGAAGGAAGCCTTTCTCCTGGTGCATCTCCTCGATCGCCAGAACCCGGGCATGTTGGACTTTGCCGACGATTACGCCAAGGCCATCAAGCTGCCTTATTGGCGCACCATCAAGATGTTCAGCCGGCTCACCGGCTACCGCATCAACCGTTCCTACGACCCCGAAGGTGCCGATGGCCGCATCGAGCACATCATCCGCAAGCACGGCCTCGACCTCCTCGATCCGCCCTGCTCACCCGGGTTCAAGTAAACCCTGCCTCAACGCATGGGCCGGCCGGCTTCGACGTCCTCGATGAAGCTGGCCACTCCGCCCATGAAGGCTTCCTGGTCGTCCCACATGCAGAGGTGGGAACCGTTGTAGCAATGCAGGGAGCGGCCGTTGGCCACGAGGTTGGCCTGCTGCGTCATCTTGTCGGGGTCCATCGTATCGTGCTCGGCGCCCACCATGAGGGTCGGTACGGTGATCTCGCCAAGGCGGTCGGTGATGTCCCAGTCGATGAGTCGCCCGCCCACGCGGAATTCGCTGGGGCCTTGCATCAGGTCGTACAGCTTGTAGTTGAGCCGATCGAAAGAGCCTGTGATGTCCTCGGGCCACTCCTCCAGCCGGCAGATGTGCTTGGCGTAGAAATGGTCGTTGACGAGCTGCAGGAACTCCTCGTTCTGGATGTCTCCAGCCTCTTCAAAGGCCACCAGCTTGGCCAGCACTTCGGGGTCCATCTGCGGACGCAAAACCTCCTCATTGTACGCGGCATACTCCGGAATGCTCGTCACCATGTTGCTGATGATCAATCCATTCAGGTTCTCCTGATAACGCAAGGCGTACTCCATCCCGAGGATGCCACCCCAGCTGTTGCCCAGGATGTAGAAGTTGTCCTTGTTCAGCCCGAGCGCCTGACGCACCTCTTCCACTTCATCGCACCAGCGGTCCAGGTTCCACAGGTCCTCCGTCGGCTGATCGCTGTAGTAGCTGCCCAACTGGTCGTAGAGGATGATTTCGTAGCCGCGCGATTCCGGCAGCACATTGGAAAGGGCCTTCATGTATTCGTGGGTGCAAGCCGGACCGCCGTGCAACGCCAGGATCTTGACATCCGGGTTCTCTCCCACCGTCTGCGTGAACACCTTGTAGCCATTGGACAGCTCGACCATCTTCACGCCGGGCTCGGCGTACTTGGCCTCACGCCGGGCGCTGTCCGCAGCCGTGAATTCCATCGCGCAATTGCCGGTGACGTGGTAATCGTCGCCGGCGTCGCCATGGTCATGCCCCTCATGGGCGGCATTTGCCTGGGTTGGCGCAGAACAGCACTCGTCATTGCCGCAGGAAACAAGCAGGGAAACTGGCAGCACAGCCAGCGCAAGAATGGAGGTGAATCGCATGAATGGAAGGTAGGTCAATCGAGGAATTCGGCGGCGCCGTTGACGAGGCCGTCGACGACCGTGGGGTCGAGGAGCGTGGAGGTGTCGCCGAGTTGGTCGTGCTCGCCGCTGGCCACCTTGCGGAGGATGCGGCGCATGATCTTGCCTGACCGCGTCTTGGGCAGGCCCGGTGTGAACTGGATGCGGTCCGGACGGGCGATGTTGCCGATTTCGGTGTTGACCTGGACCCCGATCTCCTTGCGCAGGTTGGCAATGCCTTCTGCGGTGTCGGGCAGGGCGCCGTCCTTGAGGATGACGTAGGCGTGGACCGCCTGCCCCTTGATGGGATGAGGATAGCCGATGACAGCGCATTCGGCGACGGCGGGGTGCGAATCGATGGCGTCTTCGATTTCGGCGGTGCCGAAGCGGTGGCCGCTGACGTTGACCACGTCGTCGACCCGGCCGATGATGCGGAACATCCCATCGGCGTCGCGCCGGGCCCCGTCGCCGGTGAAGTACTTGCCTTTGAAGGCGCTGAAGTAGACGTTGCGGCAGCGCTCATGGTCGCCGTAGGTGGTGCGGATCATGGACGGCCAAGGGCGGTCGATGCAGAGGTACCCTTCGGCCTCCCCTTCGAGGGTGTTGCCGTCGCCGTCCACGAGGACGGGGGAAATCCCGGGCAACGGATACCCGGCGTGGGCCGGCTTCATGGGGCTGTGCGCGCCGAGGCCGCTGATCAGGATGCCGCCCGTTTCGGTTTGCCACCACGTGTCGACGAGTGCACAACGCCCGCCACCGATGACGTCGTGGTACCACTGCCATGCCTCCTCGTTGATGGGCTCTCCCACCGAACCGATGACCTTCAACGCCGAGAGGTCGTGGCCTTCCGCAAAACGGGGCTCGCACGCCATCAGGGCGCGGATGGCGGTCGGCGCGGTGTAGAACTGGTTGACCTTCAGCTTCTCGCAGACCTCCCAGAAGCGCGCCGGCGAGGGCCAGGTCGGCACCCCCTCAAACATGACCGTGGTCGCTCCGTTGAGCATGGGGCCGTATACGATGTAGCTGTGGCCGGTGATCCAGCCGATGTCGGCGGTACACCAGTAGATGTCGCCGGGCTGGTACTGGAAAACGTTGGCGAAGCTGTAACCCGCATAGACCATGTAGCCGCCGCAAGTGTGGACCACGCCCTTGGGCTTGCCTGTGCTGCCCGAGGTGTAGAGGATGAACAACAAATCCTCAGCCGCCATCGGTTCGGGCGCGCAATCGCCGGAGACTGCGGCCAGTGCCTCGTGGAGCCAGACATCGCGTGCTTCCGTCCAATGCACGGACTCACCGGTATGGCGAACGACCAGGTTGGTGGTCACGGTAGGGCATTCGGCCAGCGCTTCGTCCACGACCGCCTTGAGGCCGAGGCCCTTGGCGCCGCGTTTCATTCCGTCGCTTGTGATGACGCAGACCGCTCCGGCATCCTGGATGCGGTCGGCGAGGCTGCGGGCGGAGAAGCCTGCAAAAACCACACTGTGGACCGCCCCGATGCGGGCACAGGCGAGCACGGCGACCGCCAGCTCCGGCACCATGGGCAGGTACAACGCGACCCGGTCTCCTTTTTTGACGCCCCGCGCCTTGAGCACGTTGGCGAAGCGGGCAACGCGGTCCAGCAGTTCTGCATACGTGATGGATACAGTCGGGTCGGAAGGGTCGTTGGGCTCCCAGAGGATGGCGGTGCGGTCGCCCTGACCGGCGGCGACGTGGCGGTCGAGGCAGTTGGCCGAGATGTTGAGCTCGGCGCCCTCGAACCAACGGACCCGCGGCGTATCAAACTCCCAATCGCACACGGTGTGCCAAGGTTTCATCCAATCGTAGTGGCCGGCGATGTCGGTCCAGAAGGCGTCGGGATCGGCTGCGGCAGCGCGGCGCGCAGCGGACACCGATTCGGGTGAATCGAGCAGAAAAGGCATGGCCTCAATTTACGCGACCGTTGGAGCGGCCCAAAGTGTCAAAACGGTCCTGAAACAGCGAAGGCCCCCACCGCGACATTGCGGTGGAGGCCTTCTGTAAGCTGTGGCGACCCTGGAAGGATTCGAACCCTCAACCTCCTCATCCGTAGTGAGGTGCTCTATCCAGTTGAGCTACAGAGTCGTCTTTTTGCCCCCGAAAGGGAGCGCAAATGTAGCCCAAATTTCGACCTACCCAACCCCCTCCTGCCCCCTCACAGTGCGCATTCCGTATTTTCGCCCTATCCTATGAGAATCGGTTTCAAATTCTGGGTCATTGTCTTGGTCCTCTGTGCGATTGCATCGGCAGGATGGGCCCAGCCTACCGCCTCGGAACTCCGCACACGCATTCAAGATCAAGGTGAAACTGTCGATGCGCGGGTAGGTGCTATGATCGAGTTGTCCCAACAGGCCATCACCCCAGGCAGAGAAGAGGAATTTCTCGAATTGACGGAGCTCATCCTCAAAAGCAGAGTAAACCGATCCCAATATGGCCGGGTCGCGGCCATCAAGGCTGAGACCCTTATCAAACTCGGAGAACCCGAATGGGCCAAAGCATGGATTGACTCCACCTTTTCCATGTATTCCGAAGAGGAAATTGACCCTGAACCCCGTTTCCACCTCTATTACCAGCGCGGCCGGGCAAAACGCCGCATCAAAGGCGAAGGGAATTCGAATTTCCGCGCCATTCCCGACTATGAAATCGCCTTGGGCATCGCCGAGAAGATGGGCAGCATCGAAATGCAGTCAATGGCCCATGACGCATTGGGATATGCCCACAAGCGGCTTCGCGATTTGAGCCGGGCCTCTGAGCATTACGCATGGATCATGCGGTTCAGTGACATGGAAGAAGACCGGGCCCAAGCCCGCTACAACATCGCGGGCATCTATGACGAGAACCCTGTGATGCGGGATACGGCCCTCTCCTACATGATGGAGGCAAGGGATTTCTTCGTGGGCTCGGACCAGCGAAAGGCAGCCATTGCGACCGTGGGCATTGCGACGACGCTCCGCGACATGAAGCGCACAAATGAAGCCGTAGCAGAATTTGAGCGGGCCTTGACCATGAGCACCCCGAAAGGTCACTTGGTCAAGTGCTACGAGAACCTCGGACAAATCGCACTCGACCAGACCCGGGTGTACGAGGCCATGCTTCACTTCCAGAATGCCCTCAAGCTCGACAGTGACAATGGAAAGGCGCGCGAAGTCTACATCCTCACCAAAATGGGCAAGACCCTCATCGAAGTCGGAGAAGGAGAACAAGGCCTTGCCCTGTGCGACTCCATTCTTCAAGTTGTCTTGAACGATGAAAGCCTGGATGACTACAACCGGGCCACCCGTCTGTCGGATTGCTACGACTGTATTTCCTATGTGCAATTTGCCATGGGCAAGTACCGTGAAGCTTCCACTGCGCGTGATTTGCATGACAGTGCGCAGCAAGCTTTTGAAGCGTCCGTAGCAGAGGATCAGGCCCGTCTCAACATGGAGTTGATCCAATATGATGGGCTGCGTGAAGAGGAGAAACGAAAAGTCATGGACAAGCAAAAGGACGATCAGCGCAGACTGCTGATGGTCATCGTGCTGCTCCTCATAGCCTTTGCCATTTTCATCACCTCCCGCTACCGTTTCACCCGGAAGCAGAGTCGGTTGATTTCCACCCAGCGACAACAACTTCAGGATCGACAGCGCGAACTGATCCGCGCCAATGCGGAATTGGAAATTGCCCTCAATCACAAAGCGGTTTTCCTGTCCAACATGTCCCATGAGATTCGGACACCATTGAATGCCATCGTGGGCATGTCCAACCTCGCCACCAAAGAGCAAATGGCAGAAGGGGCCAGGAAATACCTGCGCAACATTGTCACCGCTTCATCCAACCTCATCGACATCGTCAACGACATTCTGGACTTCTCCAAACTGGAAGCGGGCAAACTTGAGATTGCCCAAGAGCCTTTCTGCGTGCAGGATGCCCTTGAAGTAGCAGAGAATGTCATGCGGATTCCCGCCGAACAGAAGGACCTGACGTTCACGGTGGAAGCCGACCCCGACATGCCCTCGCACATCATGGGCGATGCAAGCCGACTCAACCAGGTGCTGATCAACCTGGTGGGCAACGCCATCAAATTCACTTTGGAAGGAGGCGTCACCATGCAAGCCGAAGTGGGCCCATTGCCCGACCTGCCTCCCTGGTGCCCCACCCCCGAAAAATCGCATCCCCAGTGGTTTGTCGTTCGCGTAACCGACACTGGAATCGGCATTCCGGAAGACAAACTGGAGAAGATTTTTGAGAGCTTCAATCAGGGCGACCAGCTGAAAACCCGCAAGTTTGGTGGGACGGGGCTCGGCCTGAGCATCTCCAAGCAAATCGTGGAATTGCAAGGCGGTGCCATCTGGGTCGAGAGTGTCGAAGGCGAGGGCTCCACCTTTGCTTTTGCCCTGCCCGCCATCGTCACCGAGATGGGGCAGGAATTGGAGATCGAGCAGATTGATGAAGGGGAAATTGGCCCCTTGCGCATTCTGATCGCCGAGGACAATCCCTTCAATGTCATCGTCACCGAGGACACCCTGAACAGCGAATTGACGGACCTGACCATCGGAAAGGCCGAAAACGGTCGGGTCGCATTCGAAATGGTGCGGGATGAAGATTGGGACTTGGTACTCATGGACGTGCACATGCCTGAAATGAGCGGTCTCGAGGCGACTTCCGCGATCCGGAAATTGTCGAACCATCGTGCATCTACATTGATCATCGCCATGACGGCCAGTGTACTTCGGGAAGAGACCGAGAGCTACATGCGTCACGGAATGGACGGATTCGTGCCCAAACCTTTCCAGGTCGAGCAACTGATCAGTGAAATCCGTCGACTGCGCAAAACGAGCGCAACCAAGGAGCCCCCCAAACTCCCACCCCTGCGCATCCTGATTGCAGAAGACAACCCGTTCAATGTCATCGTCGCCGAGGATACCCTTCGTTCGGAATTGCCCGATGTCACCATCGGAAAAGCCGAAAATGGAAAGCTGGCCTTTGAAGCGGTCCGCGATGAAGACTGGGACATCGTCCTGATGGACATTGCCATGCCTGAAATGACCGGACTGGAAGCCACTGCGGCCATCCGAAAACTACCTGACGAGCACAAGGCAAAGACCACCATCATCGCCATGACCGCCAGCGTACTCAAAGAAGAAACGGACCACTATCTCAAGAAGGGAATGAACGGATTCGTTCCCAAACCCTTCAAGGTGGAACAACTGCTTGGAGAAATCCACCGCACGATACAAGAAAAGAGCTGACGCGCTCCTTCCTTCAACCGGGACTTACCGCTTACTTGCCGGCGAAGTACAACGCCACTGCGGCGATGGTCGACATCCAGCCGATGGCCATCATCCAACTGATGCGCTGGCTGCGGCGCTCATTCAATTTGAGGACCTGGATGTCGTACACCTTGTCCAGGGAGGTTTTCACCAAGGCGAAAGCCGCATTGGACTTCACGATGTAGTCATCGGCTCCGTTCTTGAGGGACTCAACGGCCACCTCCAAACTGTCCTGGCCACTGAAGAACACCACATGGGTGCTGGGACTGCGCTCCTTGATGGCTTCCAGCACTTCCAGACCGTTCAGGTCCCCTCCGCCGCTCAAATCGAAATCCAACACCACCGCCCGCTCATCAAAGCGGTCCAGGCTCTCCAGGAAGCTCTCGCCGTCGTGGTATTTGTCCACGTGGCTGTATCCGTTGCGGATGAGGAAATCACGGAGGACCTCCGTGTTGGGAATGTCATCGTCGACCAGTGCGACTTTCAGGTGCTTGCTCATTTCAACAGTTCTTGCAGGTTCTCAATCAAATCGGACAAAAGCTGGCAGGTTTCGTCGAGCTCCGCTTGATCGATGCGGCCTCCCGACTTGATGTGCTGTTCATGCTTGGCCATGTTGGCATGGGCGTCCTTCGCACCGATGGTCTGCACCTGGCTTTTCAGCTTGTGCATAATGGCGCGAATGGGTTCCTGCTCCGCTGCAACATCCGCACCCTTCAAATTTTCAAGTTCTGGCTCCAACGTATCGAGGAACAAGCGGATGTAATACTTTTTCTTTTCCGGATCTCCGGCGGACAACCTCTCAATGATCTCCATGGCGTGTGGGGGCAAGATACCCCATCCTCTTTTGTTTTTTCACTCAAAAACTGGCCGCACTCACTTGGGGCGGCGGGAAGAGCCAAGTCAGCTGCAGGGTGTGGTTCATCACCCGGTATTCAGAGAGCCCCAGCTCGACACCTTCATATCCCATCCGATACGCCAACTCGAGTCCTGCTCCTGCATCCATATATGCCTCTGCTCCCAATCGGACATAGCCACCATATCCCATTCCCCAGGTCAACTCCGGGGTCCCCGGACCAAATACCTGCCCACCTCTGGGTACGATGAGGTCATAGGTATTGCCGGAAACCTCGATGTAATGGTCCCGGATGCGGGCGGCGGTCATGCTTCCCCCCAGCTCGAAAATCCAGCTTACGCTCCTGTCTATGGGGCTCGCGGTTCGGTATCCCAATCCAATGACCATCCGATCCTCTGAAGCAAAGATTCCGAAATCCCTGAGATCCGTTGAGCCTTGGCCCTGGTCGGGCAGCTGGCCCGTATCCAATTGCCAGGCACCCCTGGACTTCAGTCGCCAGATATCGGCATCCAACACGATGCTGTTTTCGAGGTTGAATCGCTGCATGACCCTCAAGCCGAAACCAAAACCCACATCGTATCGCTGGTCCACAGGATAGGAAGCCACAGACATCCCCCCCGCATTGGCGATGCCCAGGCTCTGGGCGATCTGATTCCGAACGGTGTTCGCTGTTCCTCCGGCCACGCTGTTCCAATCGAGCCTCTCGGGAATGCTGATCAACTCGCGGAATACATCCCCCAACTCAGCCGTTCCCGTTCCGTTGTAGAACACGCTCGACTTCCCTCCCGCCTTTCCGATGTTGATGTTCATTCCGAAATGCAACTGTCGGGGCCGCTCAAAATCCCCCAGCAGATCGCTGTCATCGTATGGTTCGTAGTTGAACACCTGTGCCCGAGCATCGGGAAGCAACGCGGCGAAAACACACATCAGAACACCCATGGACCTCAAGCCATGCAGATCGCATTTCATGGGTGAAATTTAACACCGTACATCCATGGAGGACCTGATGTCCTCCTTTGCCCCATGCCCGAGTCCCCCCTCCTGTTCTGCATCGTCGACATCGAGACCACCGGCGGCCCTCCCAACGGGGCCAACATCACGGAGGTCGCGGCCATTTTGCATGACGGCAAGCGGGAACTGGACCGATGGGTTCACTTGATTCACCCCGGTGCTGCCATCCCACCCGGCATCACCCGGTTAACGGGCATTGATGACACCATGGTGGCCGATGCGCTTCCATTTTCAGAAAGGGCCCATGACTTGCACGCCTTTTTGGGCGATGCTGTTTTCGTTGCGCACAACGTCGGATTTGATCTGCGTTATCTGCAGGCCGCATTCAAGGCGAACGGCCTGCATTACAATCCGCGCCGTCTTTGTACCGTTCGCATGTCCCGCAAATGGATCAAGGGACCTCAGCGATACAGCTTGGGCGCACTGTGCGGGTTTTTGGGCATAGAGAATGAGGCGCATCACCGCGCTTGGGGGGATGCCACGGCGACGGCTGAGTTGTTCTCCATTTTGTGGAAGGACCGCGCAACCGAGATTGAAGATGAAATGGGCAGAGGCGAAGGAAGTTCCTGGTGGCCTCCCCATTTGCCGCCCGACGCCTTGGCCGACCTTCCTCCTACACCCGGCATCTACCAATTCCTCGACGAACGCGGCCAGAAGGCCTATATCGGAATGAGCCGGAATCTATCCTCACGGGTGAGGCAACACTTCAACAATGCTTCGCACCCCTCTCGTTCACAACAGCTGCGGCGGATGGTCCACGGTGTCGCATGGCAGGAAACCGGCTCGGAACTGATGGCCTTGGTCCTCGAAGACGTGTTGATCCGTCGGCATCGTCCTCCGCTCAATTCCGCCCAGAAAGTCGTGGGAAAAGGGTGGTCCGTGGAACATTTCACTTGCCGTGCGGACATACGAAGGCTGTCGCTGGTGAAAGGCCGAAAGCCCACCGCCATCCGGAGCTTCCGGAGCAAGGCAGAAGCCGAAAAGTGGCTGAGGAAAACCGCCACAGACCATGCTTTGAACCCCACTTGGTGTGGCCTTCCCGGTATGGCATGGTCGGAAGGATGGCAAGACAATGCAGCCTCCCGAAAGCTCCACAACGCGCGAATGGAGGCCTGGGAGATGGCCCTGCGCAGGGCCAAGAAAATCCAGATAGACCAATCAATGCTGGCCTTGCCGATGGCGCCGGATGGAACCATCCCCGAGCTGTTGCTCGAGGAGGGGCGCTTCACGGCCTACCGCTTCCGAAAAGCAGAAGGCGAAGCGGAATGGATCTACGACGCCGGTTCCGGGCGCATCGATGCCGCTGTGGAACGGCATTTTCTCGAAGGCCCGGCGGCCTCCTCAATTCAGGTGGACGGAGCCTCCCAGTGAGGAACTGCCCCGTCCCGTTGAACGGACGTGGGCGAGCACATTGGCGATGGCGTGCTCCGGTGCTGACCATTGGTCTGCAGCGGGAGGTACGAAAAGGGCGTTGGAAGGGGAATTCGGGGTAGTATGTTCCATGCACGTGATGTTCAAGGTGTGTCCGTTGCCGAACGACTCTAGAACGAGAAGGGCCGGACATTATTGCCCGGCCCCATTTTTTTTCGATGTGTCCCAATGAAATCAGTCCATGGTCAGGGAAACATCCTGTTCCACCATCATCTTTCGCAGGTTGATGAGGGCATAACGCATGCGCCCGAGGGCAGTGTTGATGCTCACATCCGTTAATTCTGCGATGTCCTTGAAGCTCATTTCCTTGTACATCCGCATCACAACCACTTCCCGCTGTTCTTCGGGCAGCTGGTCCACGAGGTGTTTCACATCCGACAGGATGCGCGCGGAAATGATTTCTTCTTCGCGCGTTGGATTGTCATCCTCCAGACCGCCCAGCAGGTCGTACTCCTCTGTTCCTCGGCTCAGCGGCATCTTCTTCTGACGACGGAAATGGTCGATGCCGGCATTGTGTGCAATCCGGAGCACCCACGGCAAGAACTTGCCTTCCTCGTTGTACTTGCCGCTTCTGAGCACGTCCACCACTTTGATGAAGACGTCCTGAAAGAGGTCAGCCGCCAAATCATGGTCGCGCACCAGCAAGTACAACTTGGTGTACACCTGGTCGCGATGACGGGCGAAGAGGGTTTCGAAGGCGCGCTGGTCGCCTTGTTGGAATTGCGCGATGAGCGCGCGGTCTGGGGTGGGCTTTTGGGCCATGACACTACGAATTGTGCACACACCGTTGAACGGCAATCGATCAAAAAGTGACGTGCGATGAGGGTAGTGTCTTACCTATGGCTTCTGTTTTTCCCGCACAGCTTTTCGCTGCACTGTCTTAAAGATACGCAGATTTTTTCCGGATGGCGAACCGGACCCACCCAAAGCGTGTTAACAGCCTTAACAACGGGTAACCGAAATTCGCTACGTGCCCCGACACTCCCCTTCCCCAAGCGCAACGGTCCAGCCTTCACCGACCGGGTCATCTTCCCAAGGTGGAGCTGAATTGCCATCCACCATCCGCATTCGGGGTGCCCGCGTCCACAACCTGAAGAACGTGGACGTCGACATTCCCCTGGGGGCGTTGACCGTGGTCACCGGACTGAGCGGTTCGGGCAAGAGTTCGCTCGCCTTTGACACCTTGTATGCGGAAGGCCAGCGCCGCTATGTGGAAAGCCTGAGCGCCTATGTGCGTCAATTCGCGGGGCGCATGGAGAAGCCCGACGTCGACCGGATTGAAAATCTCACGCCTGCCATAGCCGTCGAACAACGCTCCGGCTCCCGATCCAGCCGTTCTACTGTGGGCACCGTCACAGAAATTCACGACCACCTCAAATTGCTTTGGGCCAGGGTTGGAAGGACCATCAGTCCTGTTTCGGGCAAGGAGGTCAGGCGCGATACCGTAAGTGATGTCGTGGACGGGGTGCTTTCCCATCCCCCCGGTCAGCGCTTCATGGTTTGCGCTCCGGTTCGGCTACCCGAAGAACGCCCGCTGAAAGCCCAACTCGAAATTTGGCAGCAGCAAGGGTTCGCCAGGATCCTTCTGGACGGAAAACCTGAGACGCTCACCGCCTGTCTGGAAAAGGAAGCGGCCCAAGGGTTGGATCCGGAAACGCTGGAGTTGGTGATTGACCGCTTGGCCGTACCTGAAGACAAAGCAGATGCGGACGACGGATTCGCCCAGCGTTTGGCCGATTCTGCAGACACCGCTTTTTACGAAGGACGAGGCCACTGCTCCATTCACTGGATGCAAGCCGACGGAGCAGTGGAAGTCCAAACCTTCAGTGACCGGTTCGAGCTCGACGGCATCGCCTTCGAATGGCCTTCGCCGGACATGTTCAGCTTCAACAGTCCGCAAGGGGCCTGCCCCAAGTGCGAAGGATTCGGGCATGTGATTGGCATTTCGGAAGACCTGGTGATTCCCGACCCCTCCAAGTCGGTTTATGAGGACGCCGTGGCCCCGTGGCGGGGTGAGAAGGCGAGCCGGTACAAGCAACGTCTGATTGAAAACGCCCACTCGGTCGACTTTCCTGTGCACACCCCCTATGTGGACCTGACTCCGGAACAGCGCGGCATGCTTTGGAATGGCAACCGCCAGTGGCGCGGTATCCAGGATTATTTCCAACGCCTCGAAGCCAAGAGTTACAAGATTCAGAACCGGGTCATGCTGAGTCGCTATCGCGGCCGCACCCCTTGCGATGCCTGTGGTGGCAGCCGGCTCAAGCACGAGGCGAGATATGTGCAGGTGGGTGGCATTGCGCTGCCGGATCTGCTTTCCTTGCCGGTGGACGAAGTGCTGCAAACATTGCGTCAACTCCAGCTGTCCGATGGGGAGCGGGCGATTGCCGAGCGGCTGCTGATCGAGGTCGAGCACCGGCTTCAATTCATGCTCGATGTGGGATTGGGTTACCTCACTTTGAATCGGGGAAGCGCGACCCTCAGCGGCGGAGAAACCCAACGCATTCAATTGGGCACCAGTCTCGGAAGCAGCCTCGTGGGCAGCACGTATGTTTTGGACGAGCCGAGCATCGGACTGCATCCCCACGATACGGAGCGGCTCATTCGGGTCCTCAACGGCCTGCGCGATCTGGGCAATACAGTCGTGGTTGTGGAACACGAAGAAGCGGTCATCCGGGCTGCCGACTGCATCATCGACCTGGGGCCTTTGGCGGGCTCTGAGGGTGGCGAGATCATTTTCGCTGGCAGCCAGGAGGAACTGCTCAAGTCAAAGTCATCCTTGACCGCTTCCTACCTGCGTGGTGATCTGGGCATGGAAGTGCCCACCTCCCGAAGGAGCGGGATTGGCGCCCTCACCATCAACCAAGCCAAAGCCCACAACCTGCAAGGAGTGGATGCGGAATTCCTCCTCGGTACGCTCAATGTCGTCACCGGGGTCTCGGGTTCGGGAAAGAGCACCCTTGTGAAGCGCATTCTCCACCCCCTGTTGATGCGCCACCTGGACCTGGGTGGAGACCGTCCCGGCATCAGCGATGGCCTGACCGGAGACATAGGTCGGATCGAAGGCGTGGAATTCGTCGACCAGAATCCGATCGGCAAGAGCAGCCGATCCAATCCCGCTACCTATGTGAAGGCTTGGGATGATGTCCGAACGCTTTTCGCTGCCCAGCCGCTGTCGCGCAACCGTGGTTACAAACCATCGGTATTCAGCTTCAACACCAGCGGGGGAAGGTGCGAAACGTG
>JAURDB010000041.1 GCA_030828175.1 Flavobacteriales bacterium | reverse complement strand
GTTTGTCGGATCGAGCCTCGCCTACTTGGCCTACAAACCCCACTTCGATGCCACCGCCGACGGCGACCTCAAACTCGCCATCTTCTGCACAGCACCGGCCATCCGCAAAACCGGTTGGAACCTCATCACCGAGGCCATCGGCACCTTTGTCCTGGTCTTTGGCGCCCTCTCCATTTCAGCCCCCACCGACAGCCTCGGCGCATTGGACGCCCTTCCTGTCGCCCTGCTGGTGCTGGGCATTGGATTGGGGCTGGGCGGTCCCACGGGATATGCCATCAATCCCGCCCGGGACTTTGGCCCACGGCTCGCCCACGCCATCCTGCCCATCGCAGGGAAGCGCGATGCGGACTGGGGCTACGCCTGGATTCCCATCGTCGGCCCCATCGCCGGCGGCTTGCTCGGCGCGGCCCTTTTCGCAGCGCTCTGATTCCCGGCCGACCGACCCTCACTTCTTTCGATACATCCCCAGGTGCGCCAAGCGGACGGCACCTGGACCTGTCATCGCGGTATCCGCATTGGCAAACCCAATCCAACGGCGGGCACCGGGCAGGTACATGAAGCCATTGTCTTCGAATCGACCTTCGGCTTCTGCGCTTAGCTGCACCCCACAAAGCAGGGCGTCACTTTCAATCCAGACCCCGCCCTCGGCTGGCATTATCTGCACTTCCGCATCCTTCCATTCATAGGCTGAGGCGGGCTTCAAGGTGGACGCACCACGGTCGACCCAAGCGCCCTCTTCCGTGCGCAGCGACCACGCCACCACCGCAGCATCGTCGGGCACATCCTGCGTCATGAAAGGCTTGTCCCGCTCGCCGAATGCCGGAAGATCGACCACCAGCTCCATCGTCTTCAGCGTATCTCCGGAGAGGTTCAGCAAGGCCCAGGCGAGCTTTCCCCGCCACGGCGTCGGCCCGAGGTTCTGGCCGACCATGCGCAGCGCATCGGTGCGGCTGCGGTCCCATAGCACCCGCAGGGGTTGATTGGCGTCGCGCACGGCGTGGTGGGCGAGCTTCCAACGGCCGGCGTGGTCCACCGTGGACCAGGAAACGGTCGGCCACACGTCATCCAGCTGCCAATACAGCGATCCTGAAGTACGCCCGTCCGAGCAGCGGTGCCGCTCGATGGCCTGGCGCAGCCCCTCGGCCTGCGTCAGCTGAGTAAGGTGAATCCAGCGGTCCAATTCATCCATGCCCTCCGCCTCCACCGCCTTCGGGTCCGCGAAATATCCATCGGCATAGAATTGCATCATGTCCCATCCGTCGAAGCCGGGCTCGAGCCAATCCATCTTGCTGCGCTGGCGGAATTGAAGGACGGTGTCCGAGAACGATTGCACACCGACCGCTTCCAACGTCCGACGGTCGGGCAGGCTCTGCAGTCCGAACTCACTGGCAAACCTTCCGCCATCGCGGGTAAAGAAATCAAAGCCTTCCTTGCCGAACCAGACCCCCCAATCGTGCTGGTCACCGGCCATGCGGTGCTGCGCGGGATCCACCGGAGAAGGTGAGGACGGCCAATAGAACCCGCCGCCCTTCGAGGCGACCACGTTCGGCAATCCGACTTCGAACAGGTCCACATAAGCCTGCCACGCCGCTGCGGAATCTGCGGCATCCATGCCGTACAACTCCTGCCACCCCCACTCCTTCCAGGCCTTTTCCGTCTCGTTGTTGCCGCACCACAGCGCCAGCGACGTCCGGTTCCGCAACCTCACCACCTGCTCCTCCGCTTCGGCCAGGAAGTTGGCCTGCCACGCCGGATCGCCCGGAACCATGGCGCAGGCATTCATGAAGTCCTGCCACACCAGGATGCCGAGCGAATCGCAGCGGTCGTAAAAGGCATCCGACCCATAGACCGCGCCCCCCCAGATGCGCAGCATGTTCATGTGGGACGCCACGGCATCATCGAGCATGCGATCGAGCTGCTCCTCCCCTCGATTCACAAAGAAGTCCGGCGGTATGATGTTCGCTCCCCGCGCCTGGACCGGCACCCCGTTGACAACGCATTGGAAGGAAGTACCGAATTCATCCGGCTCCTGCACCCAGTCCAGCCGGCGGATGCCGAAGCGATGCGCAACCGAGCGCCCGGCACCGTCCGTCAAGGTCAATCGATACAAGGGCTGTTCTCCCATCCCATGGGGCCACCACAGCTGAGGGTCGGCAATCTTCATGGCGTACACACCTTGATCCTGGGTATTCAATGAAATGGGAATGTCCTGCCCTCCCATTTCCAGCTCGCCGGAAAGGGCCGTGACGGGTTCCTCGAACTGCAGCCGATATACCGCGGTATTCGAAGACAGGCTGTCCAAGGTCATACTGAATTCGGGCAACGCCACATCCTGGCGAACCCAAGACACAGGCCGCCAGATTCCGGAGGTAACCAGACGTGGACCCCAGTCCCAGCCAAAGTGGTACATCGCCTTGCGCACCACTGCACTGACCTGTTCGCCCTGCGGCCGGATCTCGTTGCTCACCGGAATGCGCCAAGGATGGGCATCCAGTTGCCTTTGCCCTTCCGCGACGGGACTCTTGAAGACCACGGACAAAGTGTCCGTCCCCGTAAACACCATCTCGCTGGCGGGGATGCGCCAACGGCGGTGCATGTTGTCCGATTGCAACAGGGTGTCGCCATTGAGCATCACCGTCGCATAGGTGTCCAAACCACTGAATTCCAGCGCCCATTCTCCCGACACCGGAGGAGGCGCAATGGGCCGACGGTAACGCCAATCCACCGTTTCCACCCACTGTACATCGCCTTCGTTCACAGCGACAAAGGGATCCGATATCAAGCCATGTTCCAGCAGGTCCAGGTGGACATTTCCAGGGACTTTGGCTGCCAGCCAATCGCCTTCTTCATCAAGAAACATCCACCCGAGATTCAGATCGATCCGGTTTTTTTGGACGCGATCGGAGTTGCATGAGAAAAGGGCCAGGCAGAGCGCTGAGCAAAAGACGTAAGAGCGGTTCAGGTTCACGAATCACAAGATAATTCGCGCCCAGAGACATCAGACCAATCTGTCAATCAAGCCCCGATTTCGAGCGACTAATGCCCCTTCTTCATTGCTGAATGAACCTTTCACTTCCCTCCCTGTTCTGCTGACTCACCCTATTCACAACCAAACCCATGCGTCAACTTCTGACAATTATGGCGTTGTGCCTTGCCCCTCTTGCTGCACTGGCGCAATGCAACGGCGACCACCACGTCTCCGTGTACAATTATGAATTTCACCCCGCCGAGCTCACCATTCAAGCGGGCGAATCCGTCTCCTTCACCAACTATGGTGGATGGCACAGCATCAACGGAGAAACGAGCTATACCGGGGCGTCTTTCGACAACCCCGTACCCTTCAGTCTGGACGCCAATTACGGCTTCTGGATCTTCAGCAACTGCATGGGCACGATCACTTTCGATGTGCCCGGCGTGTACCATTACGAAGATGGTGTCGGAGACAATGCCGAGAATGAAGGCATGGTCGGCACGATCATCGTCGAAGGAGACGAACCCACGACCACCGTTGTCGACGTCATCGTCAACAGTGACGTCCACAACCTGCTCGAGGCTGCCGTAGGAGCGGCCGGTCTGGTCGACGCGCTCTCGGGTGAAGGTCCGTTCACCGTGTTCGCCCCCACCGATGACGCCTTCTTGGCACTCGCAGGCGCACTCGGCGCCTCCGCTGAAGACTTGCTCGCCCTGCCTGAGCTCTCCGACATCCTGCTCTACCACGTGGTTGGAGCGCAGGTGCTGTCCACCGACCTCGCTGACGGCGCCACCGCCACCACCCTCAACGGAGCGGACGTCACCGTGACCATCAACGACGACGGCATCTTCATCAACGACGCCCAGGTCACCGTTGCCGACATCACAACCGACAACGGCGTGGTCCACGTCATCGACGCCGTGCTCCTGCCACCAGGTGAACCCGAACCATTTACAGTGGTGGATGTGATCGTCAACAGCGACGTCCACAACCTCCTCGAAGCGGCTGTAGGTGCAGCAGGTCTGGTCGACGCACTCTCCGGAGAAGGACCTTTCACGGTCTTCGCCCCCACAGACGATGCCTTCTTGGCACTCGCAGGCGCACTCGGCGCTTCCGCTGAAGACCTCCTTGCCCTCCCCGAGCTCTCCGACATCCTGCTGTACCACGTCATCGGCGCACAAGTCCTATCCACAGACCTTACCGATGGAGCCACGGCCACGACCTTGCTCGGTGAAGACGTCACGGTCACCATCAACGATGACGGCATCTTCATCAATGATGCACAAGTGACCGTTGCCGATATCGTAACGGACAACGGTGTGGTTCATGTCATCGATGCTGTCCTGCTCGTGCCCGAGCCCCCATACACGGTGGTCGATGTGATCGTCAACAGCGACGTCCACAACCTCCTCGAGGCGGCTGTAGGTGCTGCCGGTCTGGTCGACGCCCTCTCCGGTGAAGGCCCGTTCACTGTCTTTGCACCCACCGACGATGCTTTCATCGCCTTGGCAGGTGCACTCGGTGTGACTGCGGAAGATCTGCTGGCACTTCCCGAACTCACGGACATCCTGCTCTACCACGTGCTCGGGGCGCAGGTCCTGTCCACGGATCTCTCAGATGGCGCCACCGCCACGACGCTCAATGGAGCGGATGTCACGGTAGAAATCGACTGTGCTGGCGGCATTTTCATCAATGACGCACAAGTCACCGTTGCCGACATCGTGACCGACAATGGCGTAGTGCACGTCATCGATGCCGTCCTTCTACCTCCCACTCCTGAAAACGCATGCGCCGATGGCGACTGCTGTGGAGAAGGAACGGTTTGGGATGCCGAGCTCGGTCAATGTGTGGCGGATGATGATGGATGTCCTGCCGATATGGATGGCGACTTCTTCATCAGCGTTGGAGACGTTTTGAGCATCCTGGTCTATTTCGGCCACGACTGCGAGTAATTCTTCCTTGCATGATCATTCTGGAAACCCCGCCTGTGCGGGGTTTCTTGTTTCTCATACATTCTCCCATTCTAAATGGACGAAACTCCCCAGCTCCGAAAAGGGGGAAACCATAACCATTGTTGCAATCCGCAATTGGCCCAGATAGGATCAGAGCGTACCAGAAACGACACACTTGCTCATTCCCTATATACGCTCGGCCCTGACCAAATAATAGCGGTTATGAAACAACCGTAAAATCGGTCTGAAGCCCATGGGAATGCCGCGCCACGCCCACTTTTTGGAATGGGTGATGCGCCAACCGGCCTTTTCCAGCAACAAGTCAAACTGCCACGGCTCGAACTCGTGGTAATGACGGTCATAAGGGTCCAAATCACCCTGGTAGGCTTTTGAAAACCACAAATTCAACGGTATAGAAGCAAACAATACAGGGGCCTTGATTTGCTGCAATAGCGGAAAGGGTGACACCATGTGTTCCAAAATCTCGAAGGCTGTGACAGCGTCAAATCCATCTCCTGACGCCATATCGGGGTTCAAATCCAAGTCCCGACCGTCGGTATTCACGACTTGATAGCCTTGTTCTCCCATCAGTTCAGACAGCGGATTGGGAATACCCACATCCAGCACCTTCATACCCGGTGTGCCATGTTCAGCCAAAAATTCCAGCGTAATTTGAAATCGCCTATTGTGCACACCTTCTCGATACCAACGCTGTTCATACATGACGGAAACGAATCTATGTCCTCAGACAAAACTAATGGTTGTGGGAACAGGACGTTCGGGAACAAATCACTTATCCTCAGTACTCAATGACCTCGGAATCGATGTCGCCCATGAAGCATTGGGTGAAGACGGCATATCGTCCTGGTGTCTGGTGTCTTCTTTGGAACAAGCACCCTACGGTCCAGCGTTGACAGATATCAATGCCGAAGAATATGTTGTAGGCCATCAGCTCCGGAATCCCATCAAGACAGTTCCGAGCCTCATGACCATCAACAAGAAGAGCTGGGCCTTTATTCGCGAGGATGCAAAAGAGCGAACGGCACCTTGGTGGTGGAATCGCGCACCGATACGCGTCAAAGCGATGTGGCATTGGTTGGATTGGAATCAACGCGCAGATGAAATGGCAGAAGTTCACTGGACTTTAGATCAGGCCCCTCAAATTGGCCCCACGCTGGCAGAGGCAATGGAAGAGCCAAAGTTGGAAGAGGTTTGGGAGGACGCATGGAACTCGTTTGAATCCCCAGAAAACAGTGCTATCACACGGGTCACATCATTCAGCCGCATGCTGAAGACTTCGCCAGCGGTCGCCATTCAAAGGGTCCGGCATGCCATGAAGTGGACACCTGTCACGGAAGAAGCGCTCTTCGATGCAGACCCCATTCTGGCAGCGGACATGATGAGCTATTGGCATGAATTCAAAAAACGCACCGCAATAGCCCATTCAAATTGAGGCATAGCGCTTTGTAAACTGCTCGGCTGCAGTTTCCCAGTTGCATTCGGCAGCGACCGCTGAAAGCGCATTTTTAGACCAAGCTTGGTATCGCTTTGCATCGGTGAACATCCAGGAGATTTCCCGCGCCATGTCTTCCGCGTCTTCGGCCTTGTGCACTCGGCCACAATCAAATTGCTGGACAACCCTCACCTGAGCGGGGCAGTCGCTAACCAACAAGGGCAGTCCAAACGACATGTACTGGAAAATCTTGTTGGCATAGGTGGTGTCGTGATGGGGGTTCCGGTGAATGGGACAAATGCCCACATGGGCGCGGTCGAGATGTGCTGCGAATTCTGTAGGGTGAACCCAACCGTGGAGGTAAACCCTGTCCTCCAACCCACGGGCGCGGATGTCCTCCTCATGATGAGACTGGAAAGATCCCGTACCCAATACGTGCAACTCTAACTCCAGTTCATCTCGCAGGATATCCATGGCAGCAATGGCGCTCCCCAATCCGCGTCGCTCGCCTGTATCACCTATGTACAATAATCTCTTTGGCCCTGAACCCGTTGCTTTTACCTCGGGTGAAGGACAAAATGACCGTGGAGAATAGTTTGGAACCACGATAAAAGGTTGACGGGGGACGGTTCCATTCCCCACATACCATTCAGCCGCTTCCTCGGTCACGACTACTACGGCATCCGCCTTTCGGATGAACTCGCGCTCGAATCGCGCCCATCGACCGGCCCGAATCAACCACCTTCCGATGCCCGATTTCACATGCCTGTAATGCTGCATGATCTCCGGACGGTTTTCATGAAGGTCGAGCAACCAGCGGCAGCCTGCTGGTCTCGCCCACCAGGCGCCCCGTGCCACTTTCAGGTCGTGAACGTGCATTACATCGACCGATTCCCCCTTCAGGGCCCGACGAATTTGCAACGCCACATGCCAGTGATAGAACGGCAGGGTGTATGCCAAGGCCGACATCTTGCGCCAAAAAGGACCCAAGGCGATTGAGGCGACGGACACTCCATTGTGATTGTATCGCTGGGAGGAAACCGCATCCGGGTGAAGGTTGACCAGGATCACCTCATGACCGGCCTCAATCAATGCCTGTGCCTCACGTTCTACCCTTAAATCGGGAGGGAACGCATCATCGAGGATCATCGCCACATGCATGCTACAAAGGTAGACGCCGGTATGCCTGTCATGGCAGCGTCTCTTCGTCCGAAGTTTCGATCAAGGGCGCGGCAACTCCATCTTCCGGCAACTCAAGAATGCGGCTGCTTTGGCTGGCATCCATGGTACCAACATCCCGAAGGCGGCGTTCCATCACATTGGTACGGGTGTGTCGCAGTTTTTCGAGTTCGGTCTTCGCTTTGCCCAAGCGATCGTCCACTTTGTCCAACTGCTCTGAGAATTTGCCGAACTCGGTCTTGACCGCCTCCAAGATCTTCCACACCTCACTGCTCCGCTTGGTAACGGCAAGGGTGCGGAAGCCCATCTGCAGGCTGTTCAACAAGGCCGACATCGTGGTGGGCCCCGTCACGGTGATCCTGTATTTACGCTGCAGTGTCTCGAAAATCCCCGTCTGGCGGAGCACCTCTCCATACAAGCCCTCCACAGGAAGGAACATGATGCCAAAATCCGTGGTGTACGGGGCTTCCACGTACTTCTGACTGATGTCCTTGGCAAAAGACTCGATGGTCCGGGCCAGCGCCTTTTCCGCAGCATCTATGGCCGGAAGATCACCCGCGTCTCTGGCATTCAGAACCGCCTGATAACCCTCCAACGGGAACTTGCTGTCGATGGGCAACCAGACCGTTTCGTTGTTGTCCTGACCTGGCATGCGCACTGCGAATTCCACGCGCTCTGCGGAGCCCGGCCGCGTCGCGATGTTTTCCTCATATTGTTCGGGCGTCAGCAGCTGCTCCAGTATGTTGCCCAATTGGTACTCACCGAGGATGCCCTTGGTCTTCACATTGGTCAACACCTTTTTCAGGTCCCCCACGCCGCTGGCAATCGTCTGCATCTCCCCCAGCCCCTTGTGCACCTGCTCCAGCCGGTCGCTGACCTGCTTGAACGACTCACCGAGGCGCTTTTCCAAAGTGGTTTGCAGCTTCTCATCGACCGTCTTGCGCATCTCTTCCAGGCGCTTGCCGTTGTCCTCCCGCATTTCGGTCAGCTGCTTTTCCACCGTACCCCGCACATCCTTGACCGACTCCAGGCTCCTCTTCCCTTGCTCGTCGAGCTGCTTGATCAAATCCCCAAAGCGATCGCGCATGGCGTTGGTCTGGGCCGTGCCCTGCTCCTCCACCTGCTTGCGAAAAGCCCCAAATCCTTCCGTCAACTCCTTGCGCTGCGATTGTGCCAATTCTGCGCCTTCCTTCCGGTTTTCGCGGAACTCATCGCGCAGTGCGCTTTCCAGTCGATCCAGTCTTTCGATGATCTGGGTCTGATCACCTTCCCCTCCTTTTCGAGAACGGGTGAAAATGAGCAGACACGCCACTGCGGAGAACAAGGCGGCAAGGGCAGAAAGAATCAGGGCTGTAGACACGATGCGGTAAAATTTCGAGAACCAGAAAAGGAAAGGTACCGGGAATTCGTTGGGCAACGAAACCCATATCTCTCCCCAATCCAGGGCCTTTCCTTGAACCCGCCCTGCTCACCCCACACCCGCTCGTGGACATCAAAGTCACTTGCGTGTGGCTTGTCCTCGGAATCCGGTGAAATTGAGGGCAACACCTTACTTCAATGAAACACCTTCTCCCCTTCATCACGGGGTTCATCTCCTTCATGGTGATCAGCACCGTTTTCTACATGGGCATCATGCCATATCCCACCAGCTCATGCGTTGTGCCGGAGGATCAAATGAACATGGGCATCATGCTCTTGGGCAATGCCCTCATGGTCGGATTGGCAACCTACATGATCAGCCTTGGCGGCCAGTATTCGGCCAAGTCGGGCGCTGCACATGGTGCCGTAGCCGGGCTCGCCGCGAATGGGATGCTGAACCTATTCATCTATGGCTTCTTCACCTGTGATGGAGGGCACATTTTTCCTCTCAACGAAGTCGCAATCGACATCATCGCCAACATCGCCTTCATGGCAGCCGCCGGCGCCGGCATTGGGGTGATGTACGCCCGAAAAGGCTGAACACCCTCCACTTCATCGGCCCCTCGGACCCATGTTCGAGGGGCTATTTCATTGCCCGGTGTCCGTCATCCGGGCACTTCAATGACGGTGCACAAAATGCTGCCGGTCAAAGCGAAGACGGGGGCCGTATACACCGCCCTCCGCACGCTTTCCAGCAGAAATCACCATGGTCACCACTGCCTGGCGCGGCAATCCGAGGATGCCCTTGACGCGGGCGCTGTCCATGCCTTCCATGGGGCAGGTATCGAAGCCGTGGGCCCGCATGGCAAGCATGAAATGGGCACAAGCCAAAGCCGTGGATTTGTGGGCCCAGATGCGCATGCCCCATTTGCCAATGGGCTCCCGCGGATACGGCCTGCTCATACCGCGCCAACGGGTCAGGATCCACTTGAATGGGGTGCGCCAACCCAAGGCGCCTTGGTCATAGACCAACGGCGTGATTTTGCGGTAGTACTGATACGCGCCATCGGGCACATTTCCGGCTTTGTCAAAGGCCTCGATCATCCAGCGGTTGTTTCGGCGCCACAGGTCGGGACGCCCAACGAAAACCACGAGCTCCGGGGCCGTTCCCGCGGCGGGCTGGGAAAGGCAGGCTTCCACCAGCGCCGCCTTCTTCTTCGCATCCACCACATGGTGAATCTCCCACGCCTGCAGATTCGAGGAGTTGGGCGCCTTCAATGCCGCGTCCAAACACGCGTCCATGACCTCCGGAGGAATGGGGTCCTTTGCATACACCCGCACGCTGCGCCTTGAATCCACGACAGCGTGGAACGATTCGGCATCCGTAATGGGCGCCTCTATGGCTGGGCGTTCCTTCTCCTCTACCGGTGCGAAAATCTTGACCTTGGACATCCGCCAAAGATGGGGCCACCCATCCCGAAACACTGTCCAGAATTGAACCCATTGCCCAAGACTTTGGATCCTGGGTGAAACTCAATTCCAGAGCATGGCGTCAAACGCCTTGGACGTACTGTCCGGGCTCACACCATAGGTCTGTTTCATCAGCACCACCGCCGTCTGGGAGGCGGGATGGGCAAAGTACTGGGTATTGAAATAGCCGCCCCAGAAGAAGGCGCCCTCGGCCGCCCCACTGTTCCGAACCCCGAAAGCCAACCCTTGGTTCCAACCTCCATCCAACAGCCCAGGCGCGTGATCCGCCATGACCGTGTCGACCGTGCTTTCCTCCAGAATCCTGCCGCCTTCGGTCCTGCCCCTGTCCAGATAACACTGCAGAAAACGACCGTAGTCCTCCGCCGTGGAAGTCAAGCCCGCTCCACCACCGCAAAAGGGCCACTCCGGATGCAACGGGTAATCGATGGCATATCTCGAATGCATGTGCCGCTTGAAACCGCCCACCAGCGGCACAGGTTCAGACACCATCACAAGGCGATCCGCGTCCTCCTCGGGCACCGCGAAATGGGTGTCCGTCATACCCAATGGGACCAGGACCTCTTCGGCCAGAAACGCCGCATAGGAACGTCCGGACGCCACTTCAATGACGGCGACCAGAACGTCCATACCCAAGCTGTAATTCCACTGATTTCCAGGATCATGGATAAGACAAGTTGAAGCAATTTTCCGGGCATTCTCCCGGGTGGACCTTCCGTCCCTTGGAAACAGGTCCACGATGTCGTGCTTGTCGTACAGCGCCTCGAACCTGGGGTCTCCAATCTCACCGTACGAGATGCCACAGGTGTGCGTCATGAGGTGCCGAACCGTCATCGGCTGTGTTGTCGGACGCGTGACAAAAGTGGTATCCGAAAACAGAGAGTCCAGGATGCCGATGCCTTCAAATTCCGGCAAGTATTGGGCAACCGGCGCGTCGAGATCGAGCTGGCCCCGCTCCCACAACACCATGGCCGCTGTGGCGGTGATGGCCTTGGATTGCGAGCAGATGCGAAACAGGGCATCGCGTTGCATGGGCCGCCCCGTCATCGGGTCGGCTGCACCGTAGGCCTCGTGCACGGCAACCTCTCCGTTCCGGCGGATCAACAGGACCGCCCCCGGAATCTGGCCTTCATCGACCGCCCACTCAATGGCGCCATCCAACACCTTCCACGCCTCATCCCAATCGGATTCCGGCCAGCTCTCTGAAGCAGAAGCCGCAGGCGCGTGATCCTGAGGGCCATTGGCCCAAACGACATAGGCATTCAAGGAGGTCGCAATGCCCAACCAAAGGAGGTACGGCGCAATGCCCCAACGCCCCGCCCCTGCAGAGTGCCAGTTGTTGCGCGCCATCAGCGCGATGACCGCGTACAGGGCCACGATTTCAACCAAGGCCCATGCCGTCGCCTGCAAGCCGAAAAACAGTGGATTCCAAGCCACATTCAACACCCACGCCAGACCGAACCACAAGGACTGGTGCTTCCTTTCAGCGGCGGATTCCGTGCGCGACCACGCAGAGGTCATGAACCACGTGAAGCCCAACATCACCGCGGTCCAAGCCGCACCGAACACCCAGCCCGGCGGCGTCCAAGGCGCCTTGGCCAGTCCGGCATACCAATCAGAGGACACACCCGGCCCCGTCGCCATGCTGCCGATGGCGAGGCCACCAAAATTCAGAACGCCGAAAATCAAAAAGGGGACGATGCGCGAAGCCATGGAGAGCAAGGGGGTATGAAGGATGGTGGCGATGAACCGAAGCCGCAACTTCGGAAATTGAACTCACTCCACCACAAGTCGGTAGGTCGCCTCCTCCCCACCGTCGCTCCGCAATCGAATCAGCATGCAGCCTTTGGGCCATGTACCGGCTGCCAAGCGCAAAGGCAATGTGCCCGAGCCCGCGGCAATGCGGCGCCCCTGTAGGTCCTTGATGTCCCAATCCACGGCTCCCTTGAGGTGGACTGAAGCCACGTTCAGGTGTTCCGCAACCGGGTTGGGCCACACCTGAAAAACACCGGCACGCCCCTCCAGGGGAGCTGCCTCTCTCACACCGTTGATCCCCAGCACTTCCTGTACCGCCCGGATGGCATTGACCTTGCCCCAACCCCATACCGTGCTGCCCGCTTCGGGGATGTCGCCGGTGTGTTCGTCCTGTCGGGCCGTCAGCCGCAAAGCATCGCGGACCTCATCGACCGTGAGATCAGGGTTGGCCTCGAGCATCAATGCCACGATTCCCGCCACCGCAGGTCCGCTCATGCTCGTCCCGGACAATTTGGCAAAAGGATAGACCCCCCCATTGAATTCCACTTCCTCGGTCACGGTGAAACTGGCATCGGTGAACGAACTCATCGAAGACTCCACCGAAACGCCAGGCGCAGCAATCTCGGGCTTCAATCGCCCGTCCAGCGCAGGCCCGTATGATGAGAAATTGGCGAGGGTGCCCCCGCCTTCATTCCCAAGTGGGTTCAGGTATTCCGAGTAATAAGCCGCCACCGCGATGACGCTCTCCGAGCAAGCGGGGGTTTGCACCCCGTAGTAGGGGTCTCCCTCCGTCCATCCGGCCCCAGGCGATTGGAAATCCTGGCCCCAGTTGCCAACCCCGTTGGAGAGGTGGGTGGTGTTCCAGCAATGTACCGTACCTGATTCCGCCTGGACCTGCAATCCCACACCGAGGGAACTGCCCGACTTGCGCACCCGAATGCGGACGAAAGGCCGGCCATTGGCTGGATGCGCTTCCTCCACGATCAGCTCGAAAGGAAGCGTGTCGCCCTCAAAGACGAGCACGGAATCGAGCAGGGTCGGACCATCCGACGTGGAAAACCACGGACCCTCGTGGACGATGTTGCTGCCCATGGAAGTCAATGCGATGCCCGCCTCAAACGGCGCGCCCTCCTCCCCCCACAAGGTCAGGGCCTGGCCCCACATGTTGGGGTTGGCGGATTCCGGATAGAATTGCACGCGCGATCGGAGAATGTCCCCGCTGAAGGCGTGTTCGATGTGGTAGTCGTTGTCTCCATTGTTGCCGGCAGAGGCCACGAAGACGACCCCTTCCTCCGACATGGTGTCGATGAATTGGTTGAACAGCCCCTCACCGTCACGGGTCCCGAATTCAGGCAGACTCCAACTGTTGTTGATGACCAACCGCTTGCCATCCGCCTCGGCGATGTCCTGCATCCAGGCGAAGGCATCCATGGCGGCAGCCTCATCGATCAGAAAGGTCGCAAAGACCAATTCTGCGGCAGGCGCCATGCCGACCAATTCCGTTCCGGCTCCCGCCCCACCTGCGATCCCCGCCACGTGCGTTCCGTGGTATGCAAAGCCATAGATGTTGGCCGTATCCGCGGCCAATTCGGCGATGTCCGCAGCATCCTCCGCCACACGCCCGTAGCCGAAATCCACAGGCCCCGGCCCCATCTGACGGTACTGATCCCACACCGCCCGGACACGGGAAGCATTGAGCAGCGAATCATAAAACATCGGATGGGTGTAATCGAAGCCCCAGTCGAGCACACCGATGAGCACCCCTTCACCGTGGTACGCCTGCGGCAATCCGAGCCCAGCCTGCACACTGTCGACCCGCGTTCCATAGCGCGCCTTCTCCAGGTCCGGTGCCGCCATCCCTGCGAGATGCCACTGGGCCAATGGCAGTGCATCCAACACGTCAAGGTGGTCCATTTCTACACGAAATGAGACCACCGCCCCCTTTTGCGACCCCATTCGAACCGCAGGAGCCAGTGCCATCATCGCCTCTTGTCCACCCGCTTCCGCACCCGCATGCCATTCGCCCACAAAGCCCACCATCGGCCTTCCTCCCATCCAGGCAACCGGAAAAGTGCCTTCCACCGCCAACTGGAACGCTTTCGCATCCGGAAGTTGCAAGCGCAAGTCCGCCAACTGCGCCAGATCCCAACGCGTGGTCATGGGCACCCGGGCAGGATGTGACGTCTGTCCCGTCCCTTGGACAGGTGCAACCAAAAGGAAACCGAAGAGAAGTATGAAAAGCCGCATGCAGTTGCGAAGATGGTGCCCAATCAGCACCGCCCTCACCCCAAGGGAATGACAGCCCTCTTCCTTCACTACGTTCGCGATATGAAGTCCGCCGCTTGCACCGCCCCGCTCGCCCTCCTGCTCACCGCATCCGTTCTGCTCACAGGCCCTGTGCATGCGCAACAGATGAACTGGGTCCTGGTGGATGAAGCCCGTGGGGGCAGAGAAATCCCGATTGACCTGCGCTTCGACCCCAGCATGCAGGTTGCGCGCCCTTTGGTGGTCATCGGGCACGGATTTGCCATGACCTCCGGGGACTACGACGACCTCAGTGCTGCCATCGTCGGGGCGGGTTTCAACGTGGCGCTGGTGGACACCGAATCCGGACTGGCACCGTCGCACGAGGATTTCGGGCTGGACCTGGCATTCGTCGCGACCCACGCGGCTCAAGAAGTCGGCGGTGACCTCGGAGGCCTGATTTCGGGCAACTCCGCCTTGGTCGGCCACAGCATGGGCGGCGGCGCCGCTTGGCTGGGCGCCGCAGAGATGGGCGGAAATCTCGGGGCCGTTGTAGGCTGGGCCCCTGCTGAAACCAACCCCTCCGCCTTGGCCGCCGCTGCCTCCATTGAAGCACCCGCCCTGGTCATTTCGGGCACCGCGGATGCCATCACACCCCAAGCCACCCAGCACCTGCCGCTGTTCGACGCCCTGGACCCCGACATCTGCCGGGCTTTTGCCTCACTCGAGGAAGGGGGACACTGCGGGTTTGCCGACAGCGGCACCTTGTGCGACTTCGGGGAATTCGGTTTCTCCGGAATGCCCCGCGCCACCCAGCAATTCCACACGGCAGCCTTGACCATCGCCTGGCTGCAACACCATCTCTTGGCAGACCCCACAGCATGGATGGCATTCGAAAACCACGGCGAAACCGAGGCCGCTGTCAACCTCGACATCGCCTGCTCCAACCTCTCCCTCACAGGTGAAATGGCCATTCAACGGGCCACTTGCCACCCCAATCCGGTCCGCGAGACCCTCTTCTTGGAAGTACCCGCCAACACCGATGCCATCACCATCCGATCGAGCGATGGGCGCATCATGCATCATTGGCACCCCCAACAACCACCGCACATCGATGTGGCAACGTGGCCGCCGGGCGTCTACTTTCTCGCGCTGGAAGGAACCGGACAAGCAGGGCACAAACTCTGCCAGACCCTGCGTTTCATCAAGACACCCTGAGGATCAGAGCGTCACGCGGACCAAGGAATCCAGGGTCACATCGGCCCCTTCCCCGTAGCCCATATCGCAGGCGACCACTGCGCCCTCGCGGTCGATGACCATCCAGGTGGGGTAAGCCTTGACCGGATAGCCTTCCGGCAGCGAATCGATCATCAATTGGGGAATGTCAAGCCCGCGGCGTGCGAGGTACCGGTCGACCATCTCCGGCTTCTGGTGGTGGTTGACCCCCAACACGGTAAAGCCCTCCGGCCCGAACTCCTTTTGCATGTGGTCCAGGTGGGGCATGGCGCGCATGCAAGGGCCGCACCCGATGTACCAGAAGTCCAGATAGACCACCTGCCCGAGGTAATCCGAAAGCGCAGCGGACTGACCGTCCAGCAGCTTGCCTGAAATCGCCGGCGCAGCCGACCCCACAGCGGGCAAGGCCGCCAATGTCTCCTCATACCAATCTTCATCTCCGCCGCCATCCACGGCAGGGTCCTTGGGTTCGGGCGCCTTGGCCCAATCCGGGGCCTCCCAGCCTGCAATGGCTGCAGAAACCGTCTCGTCATTGGTCAGCTCCCAGTCCCAGGAAATCGACATGTCCCGACCATAGGCCATGTCCCCCCGGAACCACTTTTCCTCCATGCGCACAGGCAGTCCATCGGGCGCCCGGAAGGTCCATTGACTCTGCGAATAGGTATCCGCATGGTAGTCTTCCGAAGTGGAATCCTGAACCTCCACCAATGTCAATACATACGCCTCTTCGCGCCCCCCCTCGGGCAGGATGTGCTCCGTGGTCACGACCATCAGGGAGTCTTCCATCTGCTTCGCCCACCAGGTGGAGTCCCACAACATGACCGGCAACGCCAACGAAGCATAGTAACTGGGCACCCAATTTCCATTCATGCTTCTGCCTTCGACAGTGTCTGCCTTGAGGATGCTGTCGGCCCCGATTTGGGTCAGCTCGGCCTGCCACAATCCATACCAGCGCGTGGTGGTATCCTCGTCGTCGAAATACGTGTCCGACAAGCGCCAACCGGCCATGGACGAATCTCCAACAGCGTGGTCTGCCATCCAATCCGCCTCGACCACGCGGCCCCACCCATCGCCCGTGGCCTCGGTATAGCTTTCCATGGTGGCCGTGAAGCGCGCGTTGGACAACAACGCCTGGGCATCCTGCACAGATTGGATGTCTTCAAAAACGGGGGCGGATGGGCTGCAACCGACCCACAGGACGGGAACCCACAAAATCAGCGAACGCATGCGGCAATGTAGCCCGCCCCGGTCACTCTCTGTCCGCCAGCTCCTTGCGCAATCCTTCGATGGAAGCATGGATCTCCCTCAATACCTCGACCACATCATCCCCACCGGAAGCCGCAGGACCACCTCCTGTCATGCGGCGCTCCTGGAATTGATCCCGGGCCAACATCACCTGCTTCTTGAATCCGGCCGCATCCATGATGCCGATCAGCTTCATATCCGCTCCGGTCTGGGCGCTGTTTCCAGCGGTCTCCACTTTGAGAATGCGCATATCGAAATACTTGAGCAGCGGGTTGTCAATGAACGTCAGGTCCTGGATGTTCTCCAATGGAATCGTCTTCTCGGTCTTGAAAAAGTGCCCCTTTGAGAACTGCAGATGGCGATCGGTCAACGTGCACTGAAGACTGCGGTAATACTTGCCGATGGCCCATTGCCCCCACCCGAGAAACCAGATGACGATCAAGGGAATGCCCACGACTGTGACGAGCAGCATGAATGCGATGTAGAACATCAAGTAAGTGCGGATCGCCGGATTGAATTCAGCGCGCATCAGGGTATTCTCTTGAGACATGCCCCGAAGGTAGTTGTCCGAAGCAACGCCGATATTGTCGTCCAATACCCCCGACATGCCTCTGTTTCGATTACCCCTGGCCGTGCTCATTCCATTGTGGTTCGTTGCGCCACTTCATGCCCAAACCTGGGAGCAGGGCTCGGGCACCGAAGGGCTGAACCTGCAGGCGATCCACTTCCACGAAGGATGGGCCTACACGGGGGGTGCCACCGGGACTTATCATTCGGAAGACGGGGGCGCGACCTATGCCGAGGCCAACGTCGGTAACAGCAGCGTGGGCCCCACCCGCGGGTTTACCCACGACGACCTCTACGTCTACATGTGCACCAGCAATGGGGTTTTCCGAAGCGACAATGCCGGCGCGAGCTGGACCTCCGTGGACGACGGCCTGCCACAGCTGCTCTCCCATGGCATGGCAGCAGCCAGCGACCGGATCTGGGTGGTGACCCCCTCTGGGGCTTACACCTCAGTCGACCACGGTGACAACTGGCTTCCTGCAGGATTGGATGGACTGGATGTCCGGTGCATCGCCATTCTGAACGATGTGGCCTATGCAGGCACCCAAGGGGACGGACTGTTCCGGTCCGATGACAACGGTGCAAACTGGACGGCCATCAACAACGGAACGACCTCATCGGCATTCCGCGCCATCGAAGCCCATGGCAGCACGCTGTTCGCTGCGGGCGGCATCGGTTCGGGCATTTTCCGCTCCAGCGACGAAGGCACCAACTGGACCTTGCTTTCAGGCGGCCTCCCTGGCGGCACCTTTCGCGGGTTTGCCTCCCAGGGCGATTGGATCGCCGCCGCGGCATTCGGCAATGGCCTTTACGTTTCCAACGACAACGGAAACAGCTGGACAGGGTTGAATGATGGCCTGGGCGACCTCACCCTGTTCGATGTGGACTTCAGCGACAGCCACCTGCTCGTAGCCACAGATCTGGCGGGCGCATGGCGCTTGCCCCTGGACGCACTGCCCCAAGGCCCTTCCCAAGTCGTTGAAGTACGCCAGGCCCCATCGCCTTACCCCAACCCTTCCGGACATTGGGTCCACTTTCCTTCGGTCGCGCCCAACGCCGCATTCGAAGCTTGGAATGCAAGAGGACAATCCGTGAAGACGGGAAAACTGACGGAAGGAAGGCTCGATGCATCCTCATGGTTTCCAACACAATGGGTCATCACATTTGAAGGGGGCGAAAGACACACGCTTGTCGTTGTCCAATGAACCTTCACAAAAACAAGGATGAGGAAGGCCATCAGCCCAAGTGATTCCGATGCCCTTTCTTTACCGCATGCAAAAGACCATTGCGACGCTGTTGCTCCTGATTTCGGCCTTGGGCATACAGGCACAAACCGAGGACGCCAAGTATTACTGCATCACCCTGACCAACAACGTCCGGCACTGCGGTACCCTCGTTGCG
>JAURDB010000040.1 GCA_030828175.1 Flavobacteriales bacterium | reverse complement strand
GCAAGAAGAACAACCCCATTCTCATCGGCGAACCTGGCGTTGGAAAAAGTGCGATCGCCGAGGGCCTGGCCATCCGCATCGTAGAGAAAAAGGTATCGAGGGTGCTCTTCGGAAAAAGAATCGTGACCCTGGATGTAGCCTCCTTGGTCGCCGGCACCAAATACCGGGGCCAATTCGAAGAGCGCATGAAGGCTGTCATGAACGAGCTGGAGAAAAGCCTCGATGTGATTCTCTTCATCGATGAAATCCACACCATTGTCGGTGCCGGTGGAGCCAGTGGATCACTGGACGCTTCCAACATGTTCAAACCGGCTTTGGCCCGCGGAGAAATCCAGTGCATCGGGGCCACCACACTGGATGAATACCGCCAGCACATCGAAAAGGACGGTGCCTTGGAACGCCGTTTCCAAAAAGTCTTGGTAGAACCCACCAGTGTGGACGAGACCATTCAAATTCTGAACAACATCAAGGACAAGTACGAAGAGCACCACTCCGTGAATTACACGGATGAAGCCCTCAAAAGCTGTGTCTCCTTGACCTCGCGATACATCACGGACCGACACCTCCCGGACAAGGCGATTGACGCGCTCGACGAAGTGGGCAGCCGCGTGCACTTGAACAACATCAATGTGCCCCAGGAAATCATCGACATCGAACAGGAGATCGAAGAGGTCAAGGAGGAAAAGAACCGCGTGGTTCGCAGCCAGAAATACGAGGAAGCGGCCCGATTGAGGGACTCTGAGCGGCAACTGACCGAGAAACTGGCCGCGGCCAAACAGAAATGGGAAGAAGACACCAAGACCCATCGCGTCACGGTGACCGCAGACCACGTTGAAGAAGTCGTGGCCATGATGACCGGAATTCCTGTTCAACGGATCGCAGAGAAGGAAAGCGGCAAACTCACCCGCATGGAGGACGACATGGGCGACAAGGTCATCGGCCAACCCGCTGCCGTCCGCCAGGTCGTGCGTGCCATCAAGCGGAACCGCGCCGGACTCAAGGACCCCAGCAAACCAGTGGGTTCCTTCATTTTCCTCGGCCCAACAGGCGTAGGAAAGACCCAATTGGCCAAGGAGTTGGCCAAGAACCTCTTCGATTCTGAAGAAGCCCTGATTCGCATCGATATGAGCGAATACATGGAGAAGTTCGCCGTAAGCCGTTTGGTGGGCGCCCCTCCTGGATATGTGGGGTATGAAGAAGGAGGCCAACTCACGGAGAAAGTGCGGCGCAAGCCCTACTCCATCGTTTTGCTCGATGAAATTGAAAAGGCCCACCCCGACGTTTTCAATCTGCTCCTGCAAGCCTTGGACGACGGTCAGCTTACCGATAGCCTGGGCCGACGTGTGGATTTCAGGAACACCATCATCATCATGACCTCCAACATCGGAGCCCGCCAATTGCAGGACTTCGGAACCGGTGTCGGCTTCTCGACGGAGGCCAAGAAAACCAAGGAGGGCGACGATCGAAGGGGTGTCATCCAAAACGCGCTGAAGCGGGCTTTTGCCCCTGAGTTCCTCAACCGCATCGACGATGTTATTGTCTTCAACAGCTTGAAGCGCGACGACATCCACCGCATCATTGACCTCGAACTGAGCAAGTTGTTTGGCCGCATCGAAAGTCTCGGCTACAGCATCACACTCACCGATGCAGCCAAGGATTTCCTGGTAAACAAAGGCTATGACGAGCAGTTTGGTGCAAGGCCCCTGCGCAGGGCACTGCAGAAATACCTTGAGGATCCCCTGGCAGAGGAAATCATCAGCAGCCAGCTGACAGAGGGCGACAAGATCGAGGGCGATGCCATGGAGGGACAAGAAGAGCTTGCCATTCGCATCATCAAGGGAGACAAGCCCAAGCCCAAAAAGAAAAGCCCCAAGAAAACGACCAAGGCCGAGGGAGAGTCGGACGTGGATTCGGAGGAAGAAACCCCGGAGGCCACTCCTGACGGAAACGACGACGATCAAGCTTGATGCGGGACCGCTTCTTTACAATTTGGGATCGCATTCTGGATACCAATCGGTATGCGTTGAGTGCGGGTCTCTTTGCCGTTTGGATGTGCACATTTGCACAGGTGGACGTGTTCCGCATGGCACAGACCCGAATGGAGCGGAATCGCATCGATGAGCGCATCCATCAAACGGAACTCTCCATCCAGAAATTGGACGAGCAAGTGGCCCAATTGAAGGAAAATCCACTCGCCAAGGAACAGCATGCTCGAGAGTCATATTTCATGCACAAGCCCAACGAAGACGTCTACATCTTCCGATAAGCAGTTAGCATGTTCCCTGTGGAATGGACTCAGCTGCTGTGGTCCCGAATGATGACCCAATCGCCATTGATTCGTCGCCAGACAAGAGAGAACCAACCTGCCAGGTCATCCAGCTCCTCTCCCCTCGCCAAATGCCATTTGCCGAGCATCAGGGCATGATCCGTCCCCGCCGGTTCAAGGTCTTCCACCTCGAAAGTCAACTTCCCCATGGCGTCTGCACTCGGATACGATTTCCGGTAATTGTCAAGGGTCACCTGCCACCCCCTTGAAGGGCCGCGGCTTCCGACAAACAACAAACTGTCCGACCTCCAATACGGTTCCATGAACCCGTTCAGGTCACCCGATGACCATGCCTCTTCCTGTTCCGCCATGCGCCTCAAGATGCGTGCGCTGTCCTCCGAAAATGCCACCCCTGCATCCATGCTTGGATCTGCCCCCAACGGCGCAGAACCACAAGAGCCACAAAGGATGCACATCAAGACAGAGACCAAGAGGAAACCGGCCTTTTTAGAATCATATGCCATGGGGAGTATTTTGGGCCAAACTACAGAAACATGGCATTTGACGAGGGGTTGGCGCAATGGATAAGGGATGACTTGACCGGAGTGAGCGGCATCACGGAACGGAAAATGTTCGGTGGACTGGCCTTCTTTCACCGCGGAAACATGGTCTGCGGTGTCCACAAGAATGGCGTCATGTTTCGGGTCGGCAAATCCAATGAATCCGCAGCCAAATCCATCCTGGGCGCAAAGGAGATGGCCTTCACCACGAAAAAAATGGGCGGAATGATCGATGTAGAAGATGAAGCCGTCGCAGACGATGCCCGGCGCCGACAGTGGATGGAGATGTCTTTGCAACACGCAAGAAACCTTCCCCCAAAAGACCGCTGATCAGACGTTGAAGCGGAAGTGCATGATGTCGCCATCCTGCACAATGTAGTCCTTGCCCTCAACGCTGAGCTTGCCCGCCTCCTTCACTGCCTGCTCACTGCCCAGGCTCACGAAATCAGCGTATTTCATGACCTCGGCGCGAATGAAACCCTTCTCGAAGTCGGTGTGGATTACACCGGCCGCCTGTGGCGCCGTACTCCCTCTCCGAACGGTCCAGGCCCGTACCTCCTTTTCTCCAGCTGTGAAATAGGTCTGCAGTTTGAGCAGACTGTAGGCCGCCCGGATGAGTTTGGCAACCCCCGGTTCTTCCAAGCCCATGTCAGCGAGGAACATCTCGCGCTCCTCCGGATCCTCCAGCTCGGCAATGTCCGCTTCAATTCCAGCTCCGATGATGATGGTCCCTGCACCCTCCGCTTGCGCCATGGCCTGGACCCTCTCCACATGGGCATTGCCATTCACCACGGCAGATTCCTCAACGTTGCAGACATACAAAACGGGCTTCCCGGTGAGCAGCTGCATCTCCTGAAAGATGGGCTCCTCAGATTCCTCGCGCTCCACTGCACGCGCCGAGATGCCCTGTTCCAAAGCCGATTTCACCCGCTCAAACAGCTCCAACTGCTTGCGGGCATCCTTGTCGCCAATGGAAGCCTGCTTGGACACCTTCTGCATGCGGGCATCCACCGTCTCAAGGTCCTTCAATTGGAGCTCTGTATCGATGACTTCCTTGTCCCGAATCGGGTCCACAGAACCGTCAACATGCACAATGTTGTCGTCCTCAAAACAACGCAACACATGAAGGATGGCATGCGTCTCCCGGATGTTGGCAAGGAACTTGTTCCCGAGCCCCTCCCCTTTGCTGGCACCCTTTACAAGTCCAGCAATGTCCACGATTTCTACCGTAGTGGGCACCGTGTTCTGTGGTTGGACGATGTCCACCAGTTTCTGCAACCGGTCATCCGGTACATTGATGACCCCGAGGTTGGGCTCAATGGTGCAGAACGGAAAATTGGCGCTCTGTGCCTTGGCGTTGGAAAGGCAGTTGAAGAGGGTGGACTTACCGACGTTGGGCAGCCCGACGATGCCACATTTCAGGGCCATGGGGGTCTTTGGATTGGGAGGCAAAGATAGCCGAGCGAGGGGCTGTGGAATTGTCCCGGATTTGTCCACAGTACACTGTATCGGCCTCGTGTGCGTTCTAACTTCGCGACTCGGAAAATCCATCCCTTCACATGTCTTCATCAGCATCCCTTCAAGACCTTGCCGCTCAAGTACGTAGAGACATCGTCCGCATGGTACACGGCGCCAGCTCGGGTCATCCGGGAGGCTCGCTCGGATGCACGGATTTCTTGGTCAAGCTGTATTTCGAGGAAATGTCCATCGAACCCGACCGCTGGAACATGGATGGAAAGGGGGAAGACCTGTTCTTCCTCTCCAATGGACACATCTCCCCGGTCTGGTACAGCGTGCTCTCGCGCAGGGGCTATTTCGACGTCTCGGAACTCGCCACATTCCGCAAGTTGAACAGCAGGCTGCAGGGCCATCCTGCCACAGAGGAAGGCCTGCCCGGCATCCGCGTGGCCAGTGGCTCACTCGGACAGGGCCTGAGCGTCGCATGTGGTGCGGCTCAAGCCAAGAAGCTGAATGGAGAAAATGAGCGCTGGGTCTACACTTTGCACGGCGACGGCGAACTTCAGGAAGGACAAATCTGGGAAGCGGCATTGTATGCCGCACATCATCGCATTGACAATCTGATCAGCTTTGTCGACTACAATGGCCAGCAGATTGACGGGGCCGTTGAAGATGTGATGTCCCTGGGGAATCTGGGTGCCAAATGGGCTGCATTTGGATGGATTGTGCTCGAATGCAACGGGCATGACATGAGCGACCTCGACCGCACCTTCAAGGAAGCGCGGGCTGCAGGCGGACAAGGAAAGCCCGTCGTGGTTTTGATGCGAACCGATATGGGCCGCGGAGTGGACTTCATGGAAGGCACCCACAAATGGCATGGAGTCGCCCCAAACGACGACCAGTTGGCAGAAGCCCTGGATCAGCTCACTTCCTCCCTTTCAGACTATTGATGGGATACCGCACCTTCTTGGGGTGCCTGGCGGTGGCAGCTGCCGTTTTGTGCGCTGAATCCCCTTTGGTTGGGCAAACCACCCCGGCAGAGAAGGATGGACCCACGCGCATACTGTTTGTTTTCGATGCGTCGAATTCAATGAATGCATTCTGGGGCAAGCGCAGAAAGTGGGATGTCGCCAGGGAATTGCTTTCCGCATCCCTGGACAGTCTTTACAGGATCGATGACATTGAATTGGGGTTGCGGGTCTATGGACACGGCACCAAACACGTCCCCGGCAAACAGGACTGCGATGATACCGAGTTGATCGTCCCCATCGGACCCGGCCGCAATCTCATCATCCAACAGGAGCTGAAAAAGCTTCGGGCCCAAGGGACCACACCCATCGCCCGTTCCCTCCTTCAGGCAGCCGATGATTTCAAACGTTGCGAAGGTCCAGGACGCAATGTGGTGTTGCTCATCACCGATGGCATTGAGGCTTGCGACGAAGACCCTTGCGCCGTATCCCGGGCTCTTCAGGCCGAGGGCATCACCATCAAACCCTTCATCATTGGCATTGGCCTTGAAGAAAAATACCGTGACACTTTTCAATGTGTAGGCCGCTACTTCGATGCGGCCCGTCCCGAAGTCTTCAAACAGGTTCTGGGCATTGTCATTGACCAAGCCATACACAGCACTACGGCCCAGATTGACCTTCTTGACGGCAAAGGCGCTCCGGTTGTGACCGATTTCGCCATGGACCTGATCGAACGTCAGAGTGGACAGCCTGTGCTGGAATCTGTTCATACGTTGAATGCCATGGGAAATCCTGACACGATTTCACTGAACCCCATTCCCACATACGACCTCACCGTGCATACCCTGCCTCCAGTACATAAAAAGGGCATTCAGCTCGAGGCCAAAAAGCACAACCACATAGCCGCATCCGTTCCCACGGGATTCATTGACCTCTCTACTACGCGCCCCAACAGCGCATTGAGGGACCTTCCAGTGCGCATCATCGACGCGGACAGCTGTCATACGGTGCACATTCAGAAAGTCGGCACAAGGGAACGATACCTCACAGGAACCTACGACCTGGAATTTGCCACCACCCCCATCGTCAAGGTGGAAGGCGTTGAAATCGGAGAAGGTCGGATTGTCCCGATCAGCATTCCCGAACCTGGCATCCTCACGCTGAATACAGGAACACCCGGCTTTGGTGGCATTCTCTACTTGGGCGAAGGGCGACGCGACATGGTGGTTCCCTTTTCCGGGTCAGACCCCTCGGGCAGATACACCCTGCAACCCGGTCCCTACATGGTGATCTTCCGTGCAAAACACACCACGAAAATGGACGTCACCGTCACCCGACCTTTGGATATTCGCTCCGCAGGAAACCACAGCATCGATTTTTGATCATGATTGACTTCATCTCGGCCGATCAGGCCACACTTGACGGATTGACCCGCAAAGACACCCGGAGTGGCTTCGGACAGGGACTTCTCGAAGTAGGTCAGAAACAGGACAACGTGGTCGCCTTGTGCGCCGACCTGACGGGCTCACTGAAAATGAATGCGTTTCAGGACGCCTTCCCCGAGCGATTCAAACAAGCGGGAATCGCCGAGGCCAACATGATAGGAGTCGCAGCAGGATTGACCATCGGTGGTTTGATTCCCTTCACAGGTACCTTCGCCAACTTCAGTACGGGAAGGGTGTACGACCAGATCCGACAAAGCGTCGCTTACAGCGGCAAAAACGTCAAAATCTGTGCATCGCATTGCGGACTGACCCTGGGCGAGGACGGTGCCACCCACCAAATCCTTGAAGATGTGGGCATGATGAAGATGCTGCCTCACATGACGGTCATCCACACCTGTGATTACGAACAGACCCGCAATGCCACCCACGCCATTGCTGCCCATGAAGGACCTGTCTACTTCCGTTTCGGAAGGCCAAAAGTGCCTGTCATCACAGATGCAGACACTCCGTTTGTCATCGGCAAGGCCCGGCGGGTCATGACCGGTTCGGATGTCACCATCGTCACCAATGGACACATTGTCTGGAACAGCATATTGGCCGCGCGAATCCTGGCTGCAGAGGGCGTTTCTGTCGATCTCATCGACATGCACACCATCAAGCCCCTGGACGAAGCCGCTTTGGTCGAAAGCGTGAGCCGGACAGGGTGTGTCGTGTCCGCAGAGGAACACCAGCGCAATGGCGGTCTCGGTGAAAGCGTCGCGGCCTGCCTCTCACGTCACATGCCTACCCCCCAGCGGTATGTGGCTGTGGAGGACCAGTTCGGGGAAAGCGGAACCCCTGCTCAACTCCTGGAGAAGTACGGCCTGGGACCTGAAGCCATCGCCACCGCGTGCCGGGAAGTGATGGCCGTCAAACAAGGATTGCCTGCTTGACAAGGAACGGAAATCCGCCCTCAGGACTGACTTTCAGACGTGGTGGATTTGACAACATCCAAAGCCGCAATGGCTGAATAGAGCGCCTGCCGCAAATTCTCACTGGCAGGCACCAAAGGCTGCCTTGGGGAAGGTCCACACAAACCGAGCAAGTCGCATACGGCCTTGATTCCGGTGGGGTTCCCCTCCTCGAAAATGCACGAGAGCATTTCCGCAAAGGGCGCCAATGCGACCTCAGCTTCCTTCACGGAACCGAAAAGAGCCAAGTCGATGGCCGAAGCCCATGCGTCGGGGTATGCGTTTCCAATGACGCTGATCAATCCATCCCCACCCAATGCCATCATCGGTATGGCGTTTTCGTCATCCCCGGAGAGCAAAACGAAGGAATCGGGCACCCCAGCGCGAATCGCACGGAAGGCCAACAGATCATCGCAGGCTTGCTTGAGGCCAATCAATGCTGGACAGCTTCTTGCCAACTCGATCACAGTTTCAGGGGCCATCGTGACTCCCGTGCGAGATGGCACGTTGTACATGATGATCGGAACCGGTGCCGCCTCAGCCAATGCTCGGAAATGATTCACCATGCCCTTTTGGCTCGGCTTGATGTAGGCCGGAGGACTGATCAGCAAGGCCGAGACCCCACCTGGATCCCAGGAACGAATGCGTTCGGCCGCTGCTTCCGTGCCTCCACCCGCATCAAAACCTGCCACAATCGGCAACCGACCCGCGTTGACTTCCACGATGAAATCAAGGACACGACGCTGCTCCTCATGCGACATCAATTGTGCCTCACCTGTACTTCCAAGTGCCAGAAGGAAGTGGGCCTTACTGGACGCCACATGGTGGACCATGCGTTCCAATCCTGGAAAGTCAATGTGACCATCCGCATTGAATGGTGTGATCAGGGCCACGCCCAATCCTTGGAATCGCTTGCTCATTTCAAGTCGAGTGTTTTCAAATAATGGAACGCAACCTGGACAAAGGATAGCATGTCACCCCCATCGGGCCACGTCAACATGAAGTCCAAGGTACCATCATCTGCTTGCATGGGCCCCACTTTGAATGGCGCTTTGGCCCTTCGCATCATGGCCCTCAATGGCAACTGGCTCCCCGTGGAGTCCAAGGTGAGCAACACATCGGCACTGTCCAACCGATCCGGAATGGAGGTGGGCAAACCCAGAGAAGTGCACTCATCCCTCCAGAAACAGTGAACCCGCGACAATTGAGGGAAGTCCGGGGGTACCTCCTGCCCCAATCCCAATTTCTGTATCCGCTGGGCGCGGGCCTTGGCATGGGCCTTTCTGGTCAATCCCGTATCCGCCACAATGAACCAATCGACCTCTTCCTTCTCCAGTCCCGCCACAAGGTCCTTCAACTGCAGTCGGTGCACCAGGTCCACCGCCGGCACAAGCAAGCCCACCTTTGAATCGGCTCCGAGTCTTTGACCGCGGCGGAGCCTATCTACAGGCTCTTCGCGGCTCAACTTCCTGACTCCCAATCTCCTGAGCAATTTCCTCATGGCCACTGATCCACCTGAGAAAAATACCGGATTACCCGACCTCACATCTCCCTTCAGGGGAGACAATCCCCGCTATTTACACACGGCATATCACCAATGCATCGGCACCTCAATCAACAGAAGCCGGCAATCTTCCTTGGCCACAATGTCAATCGACTCCGCATCCCATATGCCCATGGCATCTCGGCGCCCCAAGGAATGTCCTTCAATGCTGGCTTCTCCTTCCATCACCATGACATACACGCCTTGACCCTTTCCATGCAATGCATAAGCCTGCGCATCCCCCGATTTGACATCACCCATGTGGAACCATGCATTCTGGTGGATTTGAACGCCTTCTCCTCCATCAGGTGAAACCAGACATTCCAATCCTCCTTTGGGATCCAATGCATATTGCTTCTGGTCGTAACGGGGGGTCAACCCTTGCTCATCCGGATAAATCCACACCTGGAAGAAATGTACAGGGTCAGATTCACTGTGATTGAACTCACTGTGCCGGATTCCTGTTCCCGCCGACATGATCTGGACATCTCCGGTGCGGATGACCGATGAGTTTCCCATGCTGTCCTTGTGCTCCAGCGCTCCAGATGTCGGAATGGAAACGATTTCCATATTGTCGTGCGGATGGGTTCCAAAACCGCCGCCTCCGGCCACCGCGTCGTCATTCAAGACACGCAACGCACCGAAATGCATTTTCTTGGGGTCATGCCAACCTGCAAAGCTGAAACTGTGGTAAGTATCCAACCACCCGTGATCTGCATGCCCACGCTCCGCAGCACGGTGCAGAACGAACTGCACATTCGAGTCGATCGCATCCATGGATTCAGAAGCCAACGTGAAACCGAGCAGCACCGATCCAACGAGAATGGCTGAAGAGCCTGCGATGATTGAAGAAAAAAAGGTCATTCATTGGAGAATTGAAATGTTTCACTGCAAAAATCCCACTTGAATTCCGCTCCATCATTCATCTGGATGAATTTGAGCACCCCCGTCCCCTCACACCCGTCATGTCATTTTGCGCTTTCAGGCTGCACCCTTGCGGTAGACTCAAAGATCGATGATAAAGGACTCACCACCTGAAGTGATCGTCGCTGTACCGTCACATTCTCCTGCACCGTAATCAAGGGTGAAACTGTCCAATACCGGCCGCTCGACCTCCACCAGGCCCTGTACCGCTTCCCCACAGGTACGGTTGACCCACACCTCCTCGAGAATCGTCCGATTGCGCACCCCTCCGTTTCGGGTGTGGGATCCAGACCCCGTCCAGCCGAATATCTGCTCGCCATCGGGATTGTCTTCTCCTGAAATCCAGCGTCGAATGCCGGAAAAAGTATGTTCGATGTCGCCTCCGTCCAGCAGCAAAGTAGTATTCACTTCTCTGCTCCAACGCGACTCCCCGGAGTCACCCGGTTCCAATCGCTCCAAGGTTCGAACTCCCTCCATTCCCACGGGAACTTCCTGCATGGGGCGGGTGAACGTGAAATCCTCAAAGGTGACTTCCCGCAGACTTCCCACTTGGGTCCATGGCGCCGAAATGGAGATGTGCATCATACCGGTCCTTGTTCGGCCCTGACTGTCCGTACAACCATCACCGAAATCCAAGGAAATCAGACGCGGATAATCATCCGCACCACTGTCCGTGATGACCACACAATCGGGCATTTCCACATCATCAGAGTCCGACCTGAAAACCCATTCATCCACAATGTCTTCGGTGGAGCGATCCATCTCTTGCGCCCACGTTTCAGATTCCATCATGACCTGAATGAAATCGTCGTTGCCCTTTTTGGAACATGAAGCCATCAGAAATAACACGGAGAGGCCAAGGAATGGAAGGAAGATATTCTTCATTGAATCGATGTTTGTCATGCCTCAGAAACGGACCAAAATCCGATTGGATTAATCACATGGGCCCCATTAACATCCGTTGACAGGACCGTTCCGCTGTCTCAATGCGCGGACTTCAGCTTGTCGGCAAAGAGCGCCTTGAACTTCTTCACCTTGGGGCCCACGACCGCGACGCAGTATCCCTGGTCCGCATTGCGCGCAAAGTAATCTTGGTGGTAATCCTCTGCCACGTAGAAAGGAGCCGCCGGTTCAATGGTCGTCACGATCGGATCGTCCCATAATCCCGCCTCTTCGGCTGCCGCAAGGGAGGCCCTGGCAACCTGCTCCTGCTCCGCGTTCTGCGGGAAAATTGCAGACCGATACTGGGTACCGACGTCTGCCCCCTGGCGGTTCAAAGTGGTCGGGTCATGGGTGCGCCAGAATACCTCGAGCAACTCCGCATAGCTCACGACTTCAGGGTCGAAGGTGATGCGTACACCTTCTGCATGTCCTGTTCTCCCGGTACAAACTTCCCTGTAACCCGGATTCTTGATATGACCACCCGTATATCCGCTTTCTACTTTGTCCACGCCCTGCATTTCCACATAGATCGCTTCGGTACACCAGAAACAACCGCCGGCCAAGACGGCAAAGGCCTTGCCTTCAGGGGGAAGAATGGGTTCGGTTTGAGTCAAGAGCATGTTGCTTTCATGAGAGGGAGACAATTCACAACCGGATGGCACACCAGCGAGCAAGGTCAGAGGAACGATGAGAACCGATGAGAGGGTAAAGCGTGATTTCATGTACGGACAAAGTTTTCATGGTACTTCCTTACAAACTCCGTGCCCGCCCCATGGTTCTCGTGTAGCTCCAACCCCAACTCCATCTCCTCTCTGGGGAAAGAAAGCCAAGCAAATCTCCGGTAGCCAGGCCCCATTGTCCCATGTGCTTTTCTGGTGCCCAGATAACAGCCAAAGGACTCCGGATTCCGCGGTCTTTTTGCCACCTCCATCCGCCCATGATGTGGAACCCTGCCAGTTTCGTCCGGCCACCGACTCCCATCTCCGTGGGCTGGCGCAATAGCGCATCGTTGACAGGTGCAGCGAACTCCACGCCCAGGGTACCTCGATTGCCCAAGCGCATTCCTCCGTTCAAACGAACCCGCGTGGGCAAAGACACCACCCTGCGCTCCGGCGTAGCCGTCAAGAAAAGGGACGTCGGGGCAAGGCCTTGATTCAAAAGATCAAAGACACCTCCTTGGTTATCACTCCATCCCGACAGGTCTGCCACTGGATTCTGAAGACTGTACGATTCTCCGCTCCAGTCCATGCTTCCAAGCTCATTCACGGCAAGGGAAGCAAACCAAATTCCGGCGATTTCGGCCCGAACCGAAATATCCAAAGCCACACCAAAACCTGCGGGTCTCAGCAAACTTCCCAAAGTGGCGTTGTCCGCTACGAGATCCGTTCCAAATCCCTTGTTGAAAGCAGCAAAAGCCACTTGATTGTCTACGTCAACCTCATAGTATCCCGTACCTCGATAATACTTGGCCCCCAATCCAAAGGCCAGCCCCAAAGTCCGTGTCTTGATGATGTTCAAGCCGAATCCTGCTCCGTACGAGCGGACGTGCTGAATGGCAAACGACCCTCCGTCAAACAAATCCATTACCAGGGGTACTCCACTGTTCCTGATTCCTTCCTCCGCCATGGCAAACTGCTCGTCTGTCAAAGAGTCAACCGGGACCACACTGCCGTCGGAAAGCAAGACTTCGTCAAATAGGCTGGAAGCAGGGCCCAGCATGGCAAACTCTGCCAAGGATTGGCTTGGGTTCAAAGAGGCATTGTAACGATCCTCAATGGACCAGGCCCAGCCTCCTTTGGAGCCATGCCTGGACCAACCAACCCAACGCAAATCCAATTGGAGATCCGTTGGATGAATGGCCAGTTGCTCCGCAGCAGCCCGACGCTCGGCGAGATTCCACTGCGTCTCCTTGCCGAACATATCAACGAGTCTGGTCCCATCCAACAACGGTGTATGGATGGAAATCCCCCCCTCGAAACCGCTCATGAAACGAAGACGCTCCGACTTTCGCATGGCCCGCCTGGCCTTGCGGTTCAAAGAATCCAATGCCGCTCTGTTCTTCCAGGTTCTATCGCTAAAGGGACGGTCTGTAGCCAAAAGGGACGGGTTGATCCCAATGGCGTGGTGCCCGATGGCAGTGATTCCCGGAATGGGACTTCCCAACAAATCCACCCCAGACTGAGACCATCCGGCCCCCGCAAACCAAAGCGAAAGGCACAACAGCCATACCGGCAAAATCTTCTTCCCCGGCAGATTCACGGAATTCATACGATTAAAGTAAGACCCGCCAGCCAAAGGGGTCGTCTCCCTTTCCGCGCCGGAGATCATCCAGCCTGTGGGCCAACATCGGCATCACTTCCCAAGTGTCCACAGGAGGCAAAGACAAGTCTCCTTCTGGAAAACCAATGGACTCGATGGGGGTCATCGTAGCGGCTGTTCCTACACCAAAAGCTTCAGTCAAGGCACCACTTTCCACAGCGGCCTTTAACTCAGAAACCGAGATCTTGCGTTCCTCGATATCCAAACCTTTGCTCGCGGCGATTTTCAATACGGAATCTCGCGTAATGCCCGAAAGGACCGTATCACCCAAGGAAGGAGAAACCACCTTTCCATTGAGAACGAACATCACATTCATCGTACCACTCTCCTCGATGTACTTATGTTCCACAGCATCGGTCCAGAGGATCTGATCATACCCCTGATCCCTGGCCATTGCTGCAGGCTTCAGAGAAGCGGCATAGTTGCCTGCTGCCTTGGCATAACCGGTGCCTCCGGGAGCCGCACGCGTAAAGAAGGTCTCCACTTTGACACGAACGTTTCCTTTGTAGTAGGCTCCCACCGGGCAGGTCATGATCATGAACCGATATTGTTCACTCGGCCTGACTCCCACGTGGGCTTCTGTCGCCACCATGAAGGGCCGTATGTAAAGACAACTGGAATCCCCATCGGGCACCCAATGCTTGTCGATGCGAATCAATTCCAACAGCGCCGAGAGGAACACTCCCTCATCTATTTGCGGCATGCACATGCGCTCGGCACTTTTGTTGAAACGGCGAATGTTCTCGATGGGGCGAAACAAGGCCACACCCCCATCGGGCTGCCTGAACGCTTTCATGCCTTCGAAAATGGCCTGTCCATAATGGAAGACCATGGCCGCAGGACTGATGGACATATCTGCGTACGGCTCTATGACTCCGGTTTTCCATTCCCCTCCTTCAAAGTCCATCCTGAATTGATGGTCAGAGAAAACACTGCCAAAAACAGGGTTACTCAGGTCCACACTATCGATACGCGATGCGGTGGTCGGATGGATATCAAAAAGGGTCGTCGTCATCATGGGCCTATCATTAAGGTCGCCTCTAGCACAATGCAAAAGTACGCCTTACTTGAAGGAGTTAGCTCCCTGACAATCAGGAAGCTTGCCCGAACAGAAACCGATTAGGACTCACCAAACCCGATTGGACTGCATACATGACCACGGCCGCGGTATTGTTCACTCCCAATTTTTGCAGGATGTTTCTCCTGTGGGTTGTCACGGTATGGGGACTGACAAACAAACGATCGGAAATCTGGGGATTCGTGAACCCTTCCGCAATGAGCTGGATGACTTCCAATTCGCGCTTGCTCAAGCTCACCCCAGCACAACCGGGGTCCACCACATCCAGCGACTGCAGATCAATGCCCTCCTTCCGAATGGCATCCAAAATCTGGCTACAATAGAATTTGCGCCCGCGATGAATCTCCTTGACGGCATCGACAATTTCCAGCAAATCGCAATCCTTCTTCACGTATCCATCTACCCCAGCCCTGAACGCATTGACCAGCACGGTTCCCGTCTGGGCATCCGTCAGCGCCAGGATGCGATGGCGTCCCAGGGACTTCAACTTCACAATGCTCTCCACGGAAAAGCCGGGAGCCAAGAAATCCATGACCACCACATCCGGGTTGAAATCCGAAGTCAATTGCAGCAACTCCTTCTCATTGCGGGCATGCCCGACAATCTCGTCGAAGCCATGCGAACGCAAGGCAGCTTGGAGACCACAGGAAATCAACTCGTGGCTGTCGGCGATGAGAATACGGGGCATCTGCTTATTGAGACTCAATCCAGATAACAAAGCTACTCCCAATCCCCCACTCGGGGCAGAAGAAGGTCACAGGGATTCTGGTGCACTTCTCAACACCTCGACTTGACCTCCAGAACCAAGCCGTCTTCGGCCGCCACCGTATCCGGAAATACAGACCTCGCCTCCTCGAGCAGAAGCCCTGGCCCCTCATACCGGGCAGAGATATGGCCAATGACCAAACGCCCCACATTGGCCTCCTTTGCCATACGTCCTGCTTGAAGCGCTGTGGTGTGAAATGTCTTTTCTGCACGATCCTTCATGGCGTGCAGAAACGTCGCTTCGTGGTAGAGCAAATCCACCCCGCGCACCCAATCCGCTACTTTCGCCCAATAACGAGTGTCCGCCGCGAACGCATAGCTTCTGGGTGGTGGAGGCGCATGACATGCCTCCGCGAAGGGAATCAACGTTCCATCTTCCCTGAGCACGTCCTCCCCCCTCTTCAAACTCAAAATTTCCGTGGGCTGCAAGTTCCAATCAGCGACCCAGGCACGCTTCACCCCGGGTTCCTTGGGCTTCTCTCTCAATATGAACCCTGTGGTCGGTATTCGGTGACGAACCGGGAAGCTCTCCAAACGAACCGTCGCATCCTCGAAAAGGACTGCAGGCGCATCCGTTGAAGTTGCATGGAAATGCAGGGGGTAACCCCGCACCATTTCACCTGCAGCTTCCTGCGCAGAAATCAGTTCTTGCAGCAGAGGAGGGCCATACAAATTCAACGCACGGGTGCGCCCCAGAAGGTTGAAAGTCGACAGCAGACCGAACAACCCGAAATAATGGTCTCCGTGCAGATGACTGATGGCAATGTGATCAATCCGCATCATGCGGACCCTCTCCTTTCTCAAGGAAATCTGCGTTCCCTCGCCACAATCAAATAGAAACTGCTTTTCGTGGACATTGACCACCTGGGCCGTGGGATTTCGACCCGGCAACGGAAGTGCCGCGCCACAACCCAAAATGTGGACTTCGAAACGCAAGTTTCCAGGTGCGTACGGTCAGTGCACGACCGCTACCCGGAGCACCTCTCGGCGGGAGATTCCATTGACCTCGAGGTAGTACACCCCTTCGGCCAGTCCCCGCATCTCCATGGACTCTCGCGGGGTCGATACCGCCCAGCTCCGAACACACTGGCCATCCATGGACCAAAGTGCGGCTTGACAACCCGCAGCTCCCGACAAAGTAAACAGACCCTGGTTCGGATTGGGATAGACCTGGGCACCTGCTGCATCATTCAAGACGACAGCATTGGTTTCTCCCAGAATGGGGAACGGGAAACCTGAAAAGCTGAAAGGCGTTGCCAAAGGAAAACCGAAGACAGTGGCCCACACTTCCACTTCCAGGCTCAGCATGAAGTCTCCTGCAATGGTAGGCGTGCCGGTAAAGGCCGCACAGTATTGCCCCCCTCCAAGAAAGGTACAGGGATCGGCACAGTCTCCGAGATTGTTGCAAGCATATTCAAGGCCAGCATCTGTGAAGTCGATGGTGTCTCCTGCAATCGTGTCCACCAAGAGAACGGCTGAAATCACCACCGAATCAATGGGCGCATCCAACGGTGTGTCGGGAACGACCTCAGAGGCAAACGAAGGAACCAGCAGGTGCACATCATCCGCATAGGCGACGCCCACTTCTGCCCCGTCAAAAAAGGTCTCAACCCCATCCGGCGCCAAACCCCAAGGTTCCTCGCCAAAATCCACTGCTTCGGGATCGCATTGGGCCTGCGTCGGAGCACAAGCAAACATGAAGGCCGCGGCAACCGCAGTTCGGCCCAAAAAGCTAAAGAAGTTCATGATGGGGTATTAAAGGTCTCTCTCGACTTCTTCCATGAAGACGAAATCAATGGCTTCTTGGACAGTCGGTACAATTTTCAAGACACTATCCAACTGACTGATAGACACCAACTTTGCCACAGTAGGCTGGAGCCCACACAACACAAAAGTTCCTTCGGCATCGCGACAACCACGGTGACCAATGAGCACAGCGCTCAGACCGCTTGAGTCGATGTATCGGGTCTCAGAAAGGTCGAGGACCATGTTGCGATGGCCTTCCTTATTGGCGAGCACAAGCTCACCTTTCAACTCAGGAGCGCACAAGGCATCCAACTTCTCCACCTTGGCGGTCACCACGACCACCTTCTCCTGCTTGTCGACTTCAAATTTCATGTCAAGGTTCAGTATCCTCCGAAAATAGGTCAATCCTCTGAGCCACCCAATCTACCTGCCAGCAGATAAAGCACCGCCATCCGCACGGCTACCCCATTCTCAACTTGTTCAAGGATGATGGAATCTCCTCGATCTGCTAACTCTGAAGCAATCTCAACACCCCTGTTCATGGGACCGGGATGCAAAATGAGCGGTGCAGAGGACAGGCGCTCCAGGCGCTCCGATGTCAAGCCAAATTGTGCGTGATATTCCTCCAAACTTGGAAAAAATGGAACCTCACTTCCCTGCCGCTCCAATTGGATCCTCAAAACGTTGGCTACATCACACCACTCCAATGCTGCGTCCATGTGGTGTTCCACCTTTACACCGAGGGAACCAAAATGACGCGGAATGAGCGGCACAGGACCGCAAACCATGACCTCGGCTCCCAACAGCTGCAGACACCGCACATTGGACAGGGCCACCCTGCTGTGACGGATGTCTCCAAAAATGCACACCTTCTTTCCTTCCAATGTTCCCAATCGCTCCCTGAGCGTGAAGCAATCCAACAAGGCTTGGGTAGGATGCTCATGGGTGCCATCGCCCGCATTGATGATGGGCACATCAATCTTTTCAGCGAGATAATGAGCCGCACCCGGGTGAGGGTGACGCATGACCACCATGTCGACTTTCATCGCCAAGATGTTGCGCACCGTATCCGCCAGGGTCTCGCCCTTCTTCACACTGGATGAAGCCGAAGAAAAGTTCACCACATCCGCGCTCAAACGCTTCTCTGCCAGTTCGAAACTGAGACGGGTGCGCGTGCTGTTTTCGAAAAAGAGGTTGGCCACCGTGATGTCCCTCAGGCTGGGCACCTTTCGGATGGGCCGGTTGATGACTTCCTTGAACTGCTCCGCGGTCTCGAAAATCGCTTCGACATCGTTCCGATCCAATCCCCGGATTCCCAAGAGGTGCTGATGAGAGAACTGAGGCATGGGCTATGAATTCATCAGTTCAACCCTGTCCTGTCCTCCGTCCAAATCCGCCCAGACCACTTTCAAACGTTGGCTGTCCAAGCTATCCACACTGCGCCCCACATACTTGGCTTCAATCGGCAGTTGCCTGCTGAATCGGCGATCGATGAGAACCGCCAACTCGACCGATGCAGGGCGGCCATGGACCAACAAAGCATCCAACGCCGCTCGAATGGTTCTTCCGGTAAACAGGACATCGTCTATGAGCACCACCTTCAATCCCTCTACAGTAAAGTCCAAATGGGTCCTGGCTGCCTGCAAGGGCTGATCCCTCCTCCTGAAGTCATCCCTGAAAAACGTGGAGTCCAATTCACCGCACAAGGGAGAGGTCCCTCCTGTGATTTCCGCGATTCTGTCGCGAAGCCGGGAGGCGAGGTGAACACCCCTTGGCTGTATTCCAATCAGCGCACTTTCGGAGAAATCTCCGTGTTCCTCAACCAATTGATGGGAGAGCCGATCGACGGTCAACCGAAATTGAAGCGGGTTGATGAGGAGCTTAGCTGGACCCATATAGCGGCGCAAAAATAAGCCATAAGAAAAAGGGAGACCCACTGGATCTCCCTTTCTCATTTCATGGTTGAAAAGGATGCTTAAGCATCTCCTTCTTTGGTTTTCTCAGCGGATTCGTCGGCCTCGTCCTTGGCGGTCGACTTCTTCGCTGCGGTCTTCTTGGCTGCCGGCTTTTTGGCGGCTGCTTTTTTGGCCGCCGGCTTTTTGGCAGCAGGC
>JAURDB010000003.1 GCA_030828175.1 Flavobacteriales bacterium | reverse complement strand
GTGGAAACACCGGATGGACCGAATGGCCCCCACTGCCCCTCTTCGCATTCTGGAAATGGGATTGGGCACGGGACTGAATGCCCTGTTGACCCTCGCGGAATGGCGGTCCCTTCCTACAGGACGTCGCCCTGCCATGACCTATGTGGCATTGGAACCCTACCCCGTACCACCGGAAGTGCTCAGTAAGTTGAATGCCGCGCAGGATGCGGGAGTGCCGCCCGAAGATGTGGATGCCTTGCACGCCCGCCCTGACGCAGTGCGACACGACGTCCGCTGGGCAGAGGACGCCCGCCTCATCCGGTTGCGGCAAACCTGGCAGGAATTTGCACCCTCTGCAGACCAGCCTTTCGACCTCATTTACTTCGACGCGTTTGCTCCGGACAGCCAACCCGAGTTGTGGACCGCGGAGCGTTTTCGGGAGGCGCATGATCTGTTGGCCCCGGAAGGGGTGCTCGTGACCTATTGCTCGAAAGGAGACGTCAGAAGGTCCATGGAGGCTGCGGGGTTGCATGTGGAGAAGCTGCCCGGCCCCCCGGGCAAGCGGGAGATGTTGAGGGCCACCCGACCGGATGCCGAAAGGGTCGCTCCCCGAAGGTTCAATGTGCGGGTCTACTTCTTTCTCCTATCCGAGGGAAGGGATGGGGTCAAAAGAGAGGTGTTGTTGAGCGACGAGATCCTGGCAGGAAAGCACTGTACGAAGTGGCCCGGAGGGGGACTCGAATTCGGTGAAGGCCCTCGCGATTGTGCCCTGCGGGAGGCAAAGGAGGAATTGGGCCAGGACATCGAACTGGGCCCCCTCGTGCATGCCACAGGTGGGTTTGTACGGTCGGCTTGGCGACCTGAAGAGCAGGTGCTGTGCCACTATTATGTCGCCCGGTTGAAAGGGCCCATTGCCTTCAGGGTGACCGAAGCACCTTTCGATTTTGAAGACGGCAGTGCCCAGTCTTTTAGATGGGTGCCCGTGGACGGCTTCGACCCTAAGCAATTGACCTTTGCCACCGACCGAGAGGCCGCTGTGGCACTGAAGGGAGCCCACGGGCTCAGCGAATGGGATCCAGGGCACCATTGACCCCCATCCCGAACAAGGCGAAGTCGTAACGCACGGGATCGGATGGGTCCAACCACCGCAAGGCCTGGGTGACTTCCTCCACCGCGCGCCAATCGTTGGCCGCGCGCTTCAAGAGCCCCAAAGCGCGTGAAACGCCGGCCGTATGCACGTCGAGTGGCAAACGCAATGCGGCGGAATCCATGCCCGACCACAGCCCGAAATCCACACCGCGATGATTCGACCGAACCATCCAGCGGAGGTACATACAGAGACGCTTTGCCGCGCTCCCCTTCGCTGGATCGGCGACATGCTTGACGGTCCGCTCCGGTGCCTCATCCGCGAAGAAACGCGCTTTGAATCGGTTCAATGCCCAGCCAAGGTCAGGTACCCCAGGACACTGTTCCGTGTCCGGCGCTGAGGCCAAGGCAGCGGCAAATGCCCCTTGCAGGCCCCCATCCCGCTCCAGCGATTTCAAGCATCGAACAAAACGCTTCGCATCCTCCGCCTGAAACGTTCGATGTACGAATCCGTCCATGACCTTGAGGTCCCTGGGGCCAGCGTTTCGGATGAATTCGGCCGGAGCGCCGTCCATGCGGGCCATCAGGTCATCGCATGAACGCAAGATGCTCTTACGGTTTCCCCAGGCCAGCGTAGCAGCCAGGAATCCAGCGATGGCGATGTCTTCCGGATCGCTGAACCGGTGCGGGATTCCCAATGGATCGGCATCCAGAAAATCGGGGCGTTCGTAGCGATCTGCTGCCTCGTCGAGCATCTCGCGCCAAGCCGCCAGTCGAGCCGGCGAAGGGCGACGTCTGTGCAACGGTTGACGGCGACGGGAGGAAGAAGAGGATTCGGCCACGGTTGGGCGCTAAATTCGCACGCAGATGCAGTTTGTCCACCCCGAGGTCCTTTGGGCGCTTTCAGCGCTGACCATACCGGTGCTGGTACACCTGTTCAGCTTCCGGCGCCACCGCAAGGTGGCCTTCTCTCAGACCGCCTTCCTCAAGGAAGTGCGGATGGAATCTCGATCGCGGAACCGAATCCGGAATTGGCTGGTACTTCTGATGCGTCTCTTGGCCGTTGCCTGCATCATCCTCGCTTTCGCCGAGCCCATGCGACAGAGCGAAACCGGCGGCCAACAGGACGGTCAGAAAAGGGTCTCCCTTTACATCGACACCAGTCCTTCCATGGACCTGGAGGGGCGAAACGGGCCCATGCTGGATGCAGCCCGGAACGGTGCCCTGGCATTGGTGGAGTCCCATGCGGCCTCCGACCGGTTCCACGTGGTAACCTCCTCTTTTGACCCCGGTGACCGCAAATGGCTCAACAAGGATGAAGCGATCGACCGCCTGTCTCGCCTTCAACCTGGCAATGCAGCACCTGTGATTCAGGATGTATTGCTGCATCAACAGTCCATGCTCTCCGAGGAAGGAGATCCCAAATCCTCGAAACACGCCTACCTGTTCACGGACCTGCAGGCTTCGAGTCACGTGCTGCAAGGGGCGTCCGATGGCATAGCTGATTCCTCGATCAGCGTTCGGTTCATTACCCAGCAGCCCCAACCTCAGGTGAACGTGCGCATTGATTCGGTATGGTTCGACACCCCCATGCGACTTGTGGGCCGAAGCGAGGTTCTGCACGTGCGGATTTCCCACGACGCCCGCAGCCCCGTGGACGATTTGCCATTGGGTTTGAACATCAACGGAAGAAAGGCTGCCATTGGGTCATTTCGCGTAACACCGGGGTTGCCAACGGATACGGTCCTGCGCTTTCGGCACGAGAAAAGTGGCCCTGTTCACGCCGTGGTTTCCACTTCGGATGCCCCGGTCACGTTTGATGACCGCTTCCATTTCGGGTATACCGTGGATGAGCATGTGGATGTATTGCTGGTCCAAGGCCGATCCGCTTCTCCCCTCGAGCAGGTGGCGCTCGGCAGGCTGTTCGGTGATGCCTCCCTTCACAATGTGACCTTCATGGAGGCGACGGCACTGGATTACAGCGCATTGGAAACGGCCGACCTGATTGTCCTGCAAGGAGTAGAGAATCCCTCGAATGGTTTGATTGCATCGCTTCTTCTGGGGGTCGAGGGGGGGAAAAGCCTCCTGATGCTTCCCCCCGCAGAAAATGCGGGACCTGGATGGAACGAGTTGCTCCTGGGATTGGGAGCGAACGGCCTGGGTGCGTGGCGAGAAGCTCCAAACCCGGTGCGCTTGGGTACTTTGCATTCTGACCACCCCTTGTTTGAAGGGGTTTTCGCCCGTTCACCCCGCCGGGTGGACCTTCCTTCAGTCAGGGGCTGGTACTCCCGCTCTCGAAAGGGTTCACTCGAGCGGAATCTGCTCTCTTTCTCGGACGATCAACCCTTTCTTACCACCGGGTTGAGTGGACTGGGGCGTTACCACTTCTGCGCCGGCCCGCTGGATGCAGAATGGTCCAACCTCGCCCAGCACGCCCTGCTGGTGCCGATTGCGCTCCGGATGGCGGAGACAAGCCGCACCAGCGGCTTGCGGCAATTCACCGCAGGAGAAAAGACGACATTCCTTGTGCAAGGATTGCAACGATCCCCAGAAACCCAGCTCTCGTTGGCACCCGAGGGAAATGCCACGGAGGAGCGGTCGCTCCTCGAATCCATTGCGGTCCCTGGTGGACTGGAAGTCTCCTTGCCCAACCGGGTGCTGCCCCCAGGCAACTACGTGCTCGAGCAAAAGACCTCCCTTTCTGGTGGGATGGACACCACTTCGGTCATTCTAACGCTGGGCATCAATCCCTCCCGAGAAGAAAGCGAATTGGCCACCTGGGACCCTCAGGACTGGAAGCAAGCGCTCATTACAGAAGGTTGGCGCAACAGCGAAGTGATCTCTGCTGATGTCGAGGAACTCGTAGAAGAAGTCGAAGTCTTGGAGGCAGGCCAGCCCTTGTGGCTCACGCTCATCATTTTGGCTTTGTTATTCTTGATTTTGGAAATGGTTCTGCTCAAGCGCACTTCCGCCATGCGGAAGACGGAATCAACCGGCTGAAACGCCTTTGATCATCGCAAGACCCTGCACGAAGAATATGATCCGACTCCGCAACCCCAAACTCCTCCAACCGGGTGATCACCTTCACGGAAAAGCCGTGGACTTGGTCATCCAGGACGGCACCGTCCAATCGCTGCAGCCCGCCTCCGACCGCCCGTTGGCAGAAGGCGATATAGACCTCAAAGGCGCTTGGATTTCTGCAGGGTGGTGGGATGGCCAAGTCGACTTTCGAGACCCTGGAATGGAGCGTGCCGAAGGCCTCCTTGGGGGTCTTAAAGCTTCTGCACAAGGTGGATTCACAAGGGTCGCCCCGGTTTCTTCGACCCATCCTTGCCGAGACCAGCCTTCTGAAATCAGCTCGCTGATTCATCGGTCCGCGAACATGGAGTGCGGTGTGATTCCCATTGCGGCATTGAGCATGGGGCGAAAAGGCACACAGCTCTCCGAAGCGTTCGCCTTGAAAGAAGCGGGTGCCCGCGCCTTCTCTGACGACTCACCCATCGACCGACCCGAGTTGCTCAGAAGAGCGCTCGAATACCACCAACCTTCTGGACTGCCTGTTTTCTCAGATGCCCACGACCCCCATTTTCAACCGGACGGGGTGATGCATGAAGGCGCCATGAGCATTGCACTTGGATTGCAAGGGAACTCAGGGGAATCAGAATTGCTTAGGGTCAACCGGGACCTCGACATCCTTCGCTACACGGGAGGAAGACTGCACTTCCCCATCATGACCACTGCGGCGGGATTGGCCGCTGTGAGGGTAGCCAAGGAAGAAGGTTTATCGGTCACATGTGGAACCTCCATTCACCACCTGTGCTGGACAGACCAAGATTTGGACGGGTTCAATACAGACATGAAACTGCTTCCTCCCTTGCGCTCGAAAGAAGACCGCAATGCGCTCCGGCAGGCCGCCTTGGATGGCGCTCTCGATTTGGTGGTTTCCGATCATCGCCCCCGCACGCCGGAAGAACACGACGTCGACTTCATGATGGTGCGTCCGGGCATTGCAGGTGTACATGCCGTGGGACCGGCCCTCATGGGCGCATTGAGCGACCACGGAGCGAACGACAAACAAATCCTTTCAGCGATCTATGCCTTGCTCTGCGAAGGTCCCAGAAAACTCTTGGGCGATGCCGAATCGCTGATGCCTCTTTCTGAAGGCGGTGCAGCTGAAATCACGGCATTTTCCCTCACCGAAGGGGGGCTGCCGCAGTCGTTTTCGAAGGCCCCTAATGCCTTTTACACCCACGACACTCCCAAACTTCGAGGGCGCGTGCTGGGCACGGTGACTCCACGTGGAAGCCACTGGAACTGAAGGCAGGGCTGAATGCCCAGCGCCAATCAGGCCTCTCCAGTGGGGCCTCCGAAGTTGACCGGGAAAGAGGGTTCCGGCTGGCTGGCCATTTCGATTTTGCCGTGTTGGCCTTCGAATTTTCCGATGTTGTCGACCAGCATCTTCATGACCCGCTTGGCGTGCTGGGGTGAAAGCACCACCCTCGACCTGACTTTGGCCTTGGGGGTTCCCGGCATCACCTGAATGAAATCGAGAACGAATTCAGTCTGGCTGTGTGTGACTACGGCGAGGTTCGAGTACACGCCAGGTGCGACCTCGTCCGGCAGTTCAATGTTGAGTTTGGGCTTCTTCCCTGGATTCTCCTGACTCATGGTTGCAATGTAAGGTCGACAGGGCGCTGGGCTCAGGGCAAGACTGCCAACAAATCCCGCAAATGGCTCACCGTGGCATCTGCCGGGGTGTCCTCCGGGTGTTGGCCTTCGGGATCGAAATGCACCGACTTCCAGCCAGCCTGGTGGGCGCCTACCACGTCCGCTTCGTGGTCATCCCCTATCATCCACGCCTGTTGCACCGGGGCTCCTGTGACCTTCAATGCCGCATCAAAACAAGACCTTGCGGGCTTCAGGGAGCCGAGCTCTTCGCTTGTCAGCAGGGCGTCAATCCAATTCGAAATGCCCGTGTTCTCCACCTTGATGTGCTGGACCTCGCTGAAGCCATTCGTCAAGATGTGGATATCGTGCCCCCGACCCCTCAAAGCCTCCAGTACTTCCAAACTACCCGGCAGCAAATGGCGCTGGTGGGGACCGCGCTTCACATACTCCCAGCCCATGGTTTCTGCGAGTCCTTCATCCTGGATACCGAATCCTTGCAAGGCCCGCTTGAATCTCTCCGAACGCAGAACCTCCTTCTCCATCCGACCTGCGCGGTAATCCGCCCAACATTGCGCATTCTCTCTTTGGTAGATCGCATTGAAAGCAGCAAACCCGCCTTTCCCCTTGGCGCCGAGGTCGCAATCCGCAAACAACCCCTTGAGGGTTTCCTGGGAGTTGCGCTCAAAATCCCATAGGGTTCGATCCAAATCAAAAAAAAGAGAGAGTGTGTCGGACATGGGTGAGGATTCAATGGAAGGCCAACGCAGACAATGTCGTCAACAAAGCGCTCCACATCACATAGCCCACCATCATGATCGGCAAGGTGGATGAGCGGTGCCCGAAATACTTGAAAGCCAGCAAGGCGCCCACAGGCACCCCCAAAGGCCCCCCAAGGAAAGCGATCCCGAGAATCCCGAAATGCTGTTTGATCCGAACGATGCGACGTCGACCCGGCGTGAACGCCCGCTTGCCTTTCTTGCGCCTCACCTGCGAGCGCCAATCGAACAAAACCCGAATGACCGGCTGCATCAAGAGCAGTCCCAAGATGGCTCCCGAAGCGGAATAGGTGAAGACCCTGAGAGGGGCCATTCCCGCCGCCAGACCCGCAGAAGGCATGACGATGAACTTGAGGAAGCTCAACAACCACCAGCCCAGAATCTCAAAGATGATGGAAGCTTCCGTCATTCAGGCAAAGGAACAGCTACCTGGGGGCTTCAGTGCACCGCTTTCAGAACGTTGGGATATACACCTCCCCAATCATGCCATTCTCCCTGCTCAGCCAGGCTTTCATTGTGCCAGAGCAAACGAAGGGTCCCTCCCACCTCTTTGACCGAGTCTGCCAATGCAGCAAGGTGGGCGGAAGCTTGCTCGGGAGGCACCTTCATGTAGCGGCACAGTGTGGCATCCATCGCGGCAAAAGGACACAGGATCAAATCCGTCAACCGCTCTTCCTCCAGGTCATACCACTTTCGCGACCGACTGAACCCCCCTCTGAATCCTGTCCGCACCGCGTGTCCCTCTGTATGGTCTTCTTGGATCCCAAGGCTGATCAATTGCCGTCGGGTCTGTCCGGGAATCATGCGCAGATAATGCTGCCGAGCAGCCTTGGGAGGCCGCCCCATGATGACAGTGTAGGCGCTGCATTCCTCCTGCATGCGGCTGGCATCCGAAGCTGCCGCATACCCAGGGTGCCATTGGACCGATCCCGGATTTCTTTCTTCCAGACTTCGCATCAAATCAGCCAATGGCGGGCTGCCGGGAGGAAGTCCTTTGTCGTATCGCCCAAAACGGGACAGCAGGAAGAACCACTGTGGCTCCGCCCCATGTGCATCGTGCCAACGTGCCGTCTGGGCATAGGTGTCATAGACATCTGCTTTCTTTCCTAGACAGGTGTGCGCCCTCGCCAGGGCCCTTTTCCAGTCTCCCATCATCAGATCACGGCCCAACGCAGCAGAGGTTCGCCACCAACCCTTTCCCTTGAATGCAAAAGCACTGTCCACATCCAACGTTGGCCGCACGGAGTACTCTGACCTCAACCTGTGCAAATGGGCAGGCCATTGTTCCTTCATGACACGCTCGCCCCAAGCAAAGGCCCACTCCTCGCACACCGGGCGATTGAGCCACCCTTTCTGTTCGGAAAAAGACCCGGTGGGATCAAACCGCCCGTGTTCATCCCGCCGTGCCCCCGGCCCCCACTCCTCCATTCTGCTTCCCATCCAGAAAATCAGGGCGAGCCAATCGGCTTCCGGATGTGGCTCTGGAGCTGTCCAACGCATTTCCGCGCCGTCGAGGAGCCCGTCCGGTTGCACCCAATATCCTGCACCCGGCTCCCCACCGTACTGAAATTTCCAAGGGGTTTCACCCGCGCGGTGCTTCTCACGATCCGACTCGAAATGCCACGACAATCCCAGGACAGCCCCAATTGTCCAGTCCAAGGCAGCTTCCAACCGAGGGGTCATCCGCGGAGCATGGACCCAAACTTCTGGCAAATCCGGGTATCGAATCATGGACGAAGGTCTCGTTGTGTCAAGGTTCTCAGCAAGGACGCGGCAGCTGCACCGCCTCCGAACAAGCCGGCCTCCTGAACGGATGGCACCTGGACTGTTCGCCAAGTCTCGAGCTTGTCAAGCAATTCGTTCCTTCCCGCAGGTGTAGCCAAATTGGAAGGGTCCACCAGGCAGCAGGCCCCCATCTCGAGCAGCTCCTTCCATTCGGTGGTACTCCTGAGGACTACAGCGGGCGTACCCTGATACCAAGCTTCTTTCTGAACCCCACCAGAATCGGTCAATACCAAATCGGCGCGGTGTAATGCCGCCTGCATGTCCAGGTAACCAATCGGACCCGGATCAACCACTCCTTCCGGCAGCTTCAATCCCGCTTCCTCCATGGCTCGACGTGTTCGGGGATGAACCGGGAAGTAAATGCGCCCCCCCACCTCCGAGACCCATGCACCCATGGCTCCCAGGGCCCCCTTGAGAAGATCGGATTGATCCACCAGGCCTGGGCGATGCAAGGTGACCAGCATGACCGGCCCATCTCCAGGCCAAAGAGGTGGATGCCGGTCCCGCAACAATGGCCGTGCTGCCAAGGCCACATCCAACATCACATCTCCCACTTCCGCGATTCGCTCCTCCCGCATGCCCTCGTTGATCAACTGCCGGGTGGCAGCGGGGCCGGTCGTAAACAGCCAATCGGCGAGTTGATCGGTCATGATGCGATTGTGCTCTTCCGGCATGCGGCGGTCACCGCTCCTCAATCCAGCCTCTACATGGACCAATGGAACGTTGCAATGGTGGGCAGCCAATGCACCGGCAAGGGTGCTATCGGTGTCACCGTAGACCACTACCGCCCGAGGATTTGCCTTGCGTATCTCGGCCTCGATCCCGACGAGCATGTCTGCCATTCTCCGACTTCTTGAAGCCTGATTGGGACGCAGCTGAACATCTGGAGCCGGGACACCCAACTCAATCAGGAAATCCAACCCCATCGCGTCGTCGGGATGTTGTCCCGAGTGAACCAATCTCTGGGACCAACCCACGTCGGGGAGTGCCCGTGTCAATGCCGCAGACTTGATGAACTGGGGACGTGCTCCCACCACGGTGAGCAGGTCTGCGGCATGTGGGGGGGACGTAGGATTCATATCAACCGATTATCGGCAAAGCTAAAATGACGCATGCCTGCAATGATGACATGGTCGAGAATGGGAAGATCCAATGCTTTGCCCGCTTGACACAATGCAGACGTCAGCGACTTGTCGGCCAAGCTTGGATTGGGGTTGCCAGAAGGGTGATTGTGCACCAGAACCAACGCCGCGGCGCGCACGGATAGTGCCTTTCGAAACACCATCTTGGGATCCACAACCGTGCCGGATTGCCCTCCAATGGAGACGCGGAGATCGCAGATGGGCGTATTGGCCCTGGACAAGGCCAGGATCCAAAACTCTTCCCATTCCAAATCGATGAGCCGTGCACGAAAACGGTGGACGATATCCATCGACCGAGCAATGCGGACCTGATCCGCTTCTTTGGCCCCCATTCTTCTCCTCCCCAACTCCATCGCCGCTCCAATGCTGATGGCCTTCGCGTCACCAATTCCCTTCAAATTGCGAAGACGCAAAGGGTCACATCTGCCCAACGCATGCAGATCCCCGTCCACGGACGCCAGCACGCGGTTGGCGACATCCAGGGCTTCCTCACCGGGCGTGCCCGTACCGATGAGAACCGCCAAGAGTTCGGAGTCGGTCAATCCGCCGGCTCCCAGCAAGAGGACCTTCTCACGAGGTCGCATCGCGAAGTGCCTCACCCATGTGTTCGTCCCAAATTTCCGCCGAAAAAAAAGGGAGGCTTTCACCTCCCTCTTTCGATATCGTGTAGACCGTCATGCGGCCAAGGTCGTCAAGCCTTTGTGGTCGCGAGGTGTCGAACCAAGCTGCTTTTGAGGTTGCCCGCTTTGTTCTTGTGAATGACGTTCTTCTTGGCCAAACGATCAATCATGGACGTCACCTTGGGCAGCTGCTCCTCCAACTCTTTGGCATCCGTGGTAGCACGGTACTTGCGGAGGGCATTCCGCATGGTCTTGTGGTAATAGCGGTTGCTGAGACGCTTGGTCTCGTTGGATCGGATCCGCTTGAGGGCTGATTTGTGGTTCGCCATACTTGCGATTTAAGGGGTGCAAATATAGACAACCATTCGGTGCAATCCGACTAGTACCAAATCAAATGTACACGGATGGTGGTCGCACCATCCGAAATGTCCACTTCTGTGCGCTCCCCATCCAAATGATCGGCGGCCCTAAAGGGCAGTCCAAGGGCGATGAAATCCTGGGTTGTTGCCACATCTGAATCGAATACCGTGAATTCGTATTCGGTGGCGAAATCCACTTCTTCAATGTTTGCCGCCACAAAATCCAGGTTGACGGGCAACTGAGCATCCTGTACTACACCGGTCGTAAAAATGACCGACTGCGTGGCCGCATTTCTCCATTCAACGAACAAATCCGGGGCGCCTTCGTCAATGGTGTCCTCGAAATAATCCTCATCAATTTCGAGCACCTCTACACGGTCAATGACACAGCGGGTAATGGGCTCAGGATCCTTGCATCCTGCGAAGGCCAAAAACCCAACTGCGGCCATCCATAAATGTCGTTCCATGTTCTGAATTTCGACAAGATAATGGAAAAAGAGAAGGGCGCCTTCGCGCCCTTCCTTCCTAACAATCTACTTGCCAATCGCCATTCCTAGCGATAGCTTCTGCAAATATAGGACACCATCAAGAAAGCGCACAACATGTTTGCACACTTTTTGTCGATGGTCTTACTTCTTGAAAATGAGTCGGGTAATGTACAAGCCTTGGCTATCCGGCTTGCCTGCATCTGACTCGACACCACTCACTACAAATTCCAGACTCCACCCTTCTGAAACCAATCCATTGATGCGATCCGCAATCAATGCATCGTTAGAGGCGATGTTCTGAAAATTGATGCCCACACCACTGAAGAAATTGAGCAACTTGGTCTCCTTGAAGCCTTCGATTTTCAAATCTCCGCGCTTTACATCGCCCTGGTCACTTTTCTTCCCATCGGTGCGCTCAGTGGTTGCCGCTTCACTGTCCATTTCCGTCGTCGCCTCGATGATCCGGGAGCGCCCCACTCCACCTGTCACGATGCTTTCAACGACCGTCACCACCTTGTATTCCTGTGCTGCCGCGTCGAAGCAAGCTGCAAACGCGAGCAGGCTCGCAAAAATGAAGTTTTTCATTGTGAGTTGTTTTGAGCCGTGAAGTTAAGAACCCGATTCTTCAGGAAGCAAAGGCACCCCCTTCATTCTGCGGCCAACATTTCCCTGGCTTCTTCTTCGATGGTGCGCCCTTTGTCCCTCGCATACCACAGCTGAACCTCGGCGGCGAATTCTGCATAAGGAGGTTTGGGCTCAGGAAGGATGCGATACTGATTCACCATTTCCATGGCGGGTTGCGGCCGTGGGCCCCAACAATGAAGAACCTCTCCCAATGTGTCTGAAACAATCCACATGGGAACCGCCCTTCCTCCTCGGGTCAGGAAATCATCGATTAGACCATTTTCCCCGTCACGGAGGACCCAATCCAAAGGGACACCTGCCCTTTGGGCCCATGCAGCAATCAGAGGTGTTGATTGGGCCGCGTCTCCGCACCAGCTTTCGGTGATCAACACCCAATGCTGCCCTGCACAGCGCCCACTGTCCAGCAGGGTTTTCATGGAATCCGACATTTTGTACGTCTTCAGCACGCGGCGCATGCGAACGGCATTCAAGGCCGTGTACGCCGACAGTTTGTCAGAGGGTTCCGCTCCACTGTGGCCATCTGTCTTCACCCAGTGTTCCATGAGAGCCTCAAATTCTTCGCTGCTCAGTGCATCGGGTCTTCCTTGATTCCACCATGCGGACCATCGCTCCCGCTCGGATGTTCCCTGTGTACTCATCCTCTGTCTCCCAACCAATGCTCAGCCGCCACGCGACCTGACCTAAGAGCAGCATCCAATGAAGGGGCTGCTGAATGATCTCCTGCTACGTATACGCCCCGGTTGTCCTTGGGATGATCGAGGCAACTGCGGACCTGGTTCATCCTTGGCAAGGCTTTGGGAATGTGAATGCACCACTCCAAGGCTCCTGTTTCGAGCCCGGCATCATGCAAATCCCGACGCATTGCGGCTTCTGTGGCTTCCCTGTCGAATTCACCTGTGATCAAGGCCGTAACATTCAGTCGGTTCTTGCCCTCTGCCCCTTGCACATCCTCCATGAAATGAAAATTGGAAACGGTGCGGGCCTCCGGGAGCAATCCAATAATGGGCCGTCCGAAAGTGGGATGGTCGCACTTAAAAATGGCATTGAAGCACCCGTTCCATTCCACTCCCTCCTTCAGTGGCAAGGTGTCGATCACGCCATTGCAAGTCACAATCCGTCCATCCGACAAGGTCACCTCGTTGGCAGCGGCCTCCTGAACCTCCTGACCAAATTGGACCTCCGTACGTTTCAACCCATCGGCCAACCGGTCGACCAAAGTGCGCATACCCCCCACCGGGCGGACGACATCCCCCGATGCGAACATCCGCAAAGTGTAGAGGAACTGTGCTGGTGGCGGAGAAAGGGCATGGTCCAGAAAAATACCCGAGAAAAAAGGACGGAGGAAACCAGCAATGAACTCCCCGCTGAACCCTCTTTCATGAAGAAAATCAAGCGTGGTCCCTTCCTGTTGACGGCTCTGCAATGGACCAGACGCTCCTGAACGAACTTCGCCTACCAAACGAAGGATGCGCCACCAGTCTCCCCAGGTTCCCAGTCCGCTTTTCAAGGTGGCTGGAATGGAACTTGGCCAGCGCCGCGGATCAGCCAATGTCCGCCAACGCCCTCGCCAGTATATCCTTGCCCCGGGCACGAAGGCCACGGAATCCAAGGTGTCGAGGTTCAACCAACGCTGCAATTCAGGATAGGCGGTCAAGAGTACCTGAAACCCCGCATCGACCGATGTCCCATCGGGCAATTGTTCTGTACACAATCGCCCCCCCAACTGATGCGTCGCTTCCAAGAGAAGCGGTGCATGGCCCGCTGACTCCAAAGTAAGACAAGCGGCCAGCCCCGCCGCGCCGCCGCCGATGACGACGGGTCGGTTACTCGGCTCCATCGACGGTCTTTTTGGATTCACCTACCATCGACTGCAGTGCTGAAAGCTCAGCAGCGGTGAAGTCGCGCCATTCGCCCTTTGGCAGGTCCAGGTTCATGTGCATGATGCGCACCCGCTTCAGTCGGACGACATTGTATCCAAGGTGCTCGCACATCCGGCGAATCTGCCGATTGAGGCCCTGGGTGAGTACAATGCGGAAATGCCGGGGGCCGGTCTGTTCCACTTCGCAACGGCGGGTCACCGTGCCCAAAATGGGTACTCCTCCCGCCATGTCCTCCACAAAGGAGCCTTTTATGGGACGATCCACGGTCACATGGTACTCCTTCTCGTGGTGGTTGCGGGCGCGCAGCACCTTGTTCACGATGTCCCCGTCCGATGTCAGGAAAATGAGCCCTTCACTGGGCTTGTCGAGCCGTCCCACAGGGAAGATGCGCCGCTCGTGGCCGATGGCATCAATGATGTTGTCCTTCTCGCGCTTGCGGTCCGTCGTGCACACAATGCCCACCGGTTTGTGGTAGGCGATGTAGACGTGTTCCTCCTGGGCAATGGGCTGTCCCACCGTTTGGCCATCGACCGCGACCACATCGCCTGGCATGACCTTGGTTCCCAGCTCGGGAACCGTCCCGTTGATGGTAATGCGACCGAGTTCAAGCAGCTTGTCTGCCGCCCTTCGGGAACAATGACCGACCTCGCTCAGATACTTGTTGATGCGGACGCCGGACGCTTCACTCATGTTGCAAAGAAACGGCTCGGAGTCAGTCCACGAGCACCCAGCGCCAGCGTGTGCCGTCGTCCAAGGTGATCAGGTAGACGCCGGCCTCCCAACCTCCTCGGCAGAGCTGGTGGGTGGCATCGAAGGCGAGGCGCAGACGGCCTTGTGTATCCCAGACCTCTCCCGAAGCGGCGGCTCCATTCCACCGCACACAATCCCGCGAAGGGTTGGGGCCCATGGTGCGGGGTGCCGGCCCTTCGAGCTCATCGGCTCCGAGGATGATGGCGTAGTTGTTGGTATAGCTCGCCGTGGGAGTGGCGAACCACACCCAGTAGTCTTCCCCGTCAGGATACCGGCCGAGGGAAGCGTCCTGCTCTGGAGAGGCGCCGAAGGGAAAGTAGTCGAGGATGAGCCAGACTTCATTCTCTGCGTCCCATTCCGACAGTACGATTTCGTCACCCGATCCCGAAAGGGTGAAGTCCGCGTGGTAAGGGCCCTGCTCCGGGTCGTTGTCTGCCCAATAGAATGCCCAGCTTCCGGGTGCGATGGTTCCCTCGGGCAAAGCGAATTTTCCGGGATTGCCGAGATTGTCGCTCAGGTACTTCCCGCCGAGTTCAATGGGGTCGGGACCGTCGTTGTAGAGCTCTACCCAATCGTCGAACTCGAGAAATTCGTCCGACACATTGTTGGCGTTGGAACTCATGAGCTCGTTGACCACCAGGTTCGAAGGGGAAAGCCCCACCGTCACCGTCACCGGATCACAGGGGACCCAGCGCTCGAGGCCGGACTCGCTTGTGGCCTGCACATGGTAGTCCACTGCGGTCCAATTGTATGCAATCGGCACCTTGACGCCCCAAGTTCCATCATCGGGCTGGCGGTCGCCGTGTTCTCCATCGTCGAACATCTCGAAAGGAAGGGGGCCCGCTCCAGCATCGATCCAGCAGATGACCTCGACACCATCTCCACCGCCGTCCACAATGGCCCGTATCCGCAGTGAATCCAACACGGGCGCATTGTCCTCGACTTCGTGCACCACGAGTACCGGGTCATCCGCATCGAGTTGGCCGTTCAGCGAACCAAGGCGCGCACTGAGCCAAGGCAGAATGCCGAATTCCACATGGCCTCCGGATGCCTCTTCCAGAGACGCTTCAAAATCGTCCGGCGAGAACCCGAACTGAAGGGGGTAGTAGGCATCCTCGGCAATGGCCGGCGACAGCAAGGCCTGTCGGGGGTCGAGATAGGCAGAGACCGAATCCGGATGGGCCCATTCTGAGGCCATCCTGCGGAGGTAATGGGTATACCACTGCCGATACTCCGGTACCGCCATCAATCGATCGTAGAGTGGACGGTACTCCGTGGACCAGGCGTAAGGGTTTCGGTTCTCCCAATCCTGGTTGACCCAGTCAATGCCCCAGGTGTTGTCAAGGTCGTAAGGGATGTACTCGAAAAGGTCGGTCTGCGGGTTGTGGTAGAGGTAGAAGTTGTTCTTGTTGCCCGCGTATCCATCCCAGTTGCCGCTCACCACATCAAATGCCTGCACCTTCAAGAAATCAGCCACATTGAAGACCTGCTCGATGGCGCAAGGGAAATCGGCTTCAGGGGTGTTGTTGAGGACGTCTATGAACTCCGCAAGGTCCGCGTAGTCGTCCTCATCGGTATTGGTCTTGAGCTCGTAAACGCGACGTCCGAACAACTCGAACTTGTAGTCATCTGGATCGCTTCCGATGTACTCCAGCGTAGCGGGATACAAGCATTTGTATAGGTTGCCATTGTCCTTGTCCCAATACTCCTCCACAAACTCCTCGTCGAAGTGCTCGGTGTTGAGGTAAGCACCCATGTATTCACCATTGAGCACCAACTTGACATGGCTCGTGCGCGAACCCGCCAGTCCCATGCGGCGAATGATGTTCCAGCCCAATCCCGCCCGCAGGAGCGAAGGGTCGTTCTGGTTGGCATTGATGTTGAGCTTTTCCAGGTCCGCGATCTTCTGTCCGGGTATGACCGCGTTCATGTCAATCTTGAAGCTCTTTTTGGCCGCACTCAGTGAGGTATTGCCCCGCAACCGGATGGCCAGACTGTCGATGACAGTATCGAGCACGGTGGATTGGTAATGGAAAACGGCCGGAAAGGGATTGGTCGACGCGTCATCCACATCTCCGAAGAGCATGGCTGCTGCGCTGTCGGGGTCCATTGTGATCTCAATGGTGGCAACCTCTTCTTGCAGGAAGATGGGACCAAACGGTGGGATGTCCGTTTGAGCGGATGAACTCCCAAACAACCACACGCCTGTGAAGGCGGCGATAACACGCACCCCAGTGCGCAAAGACAGATTCATGCCGCAAAATACGGGGTCACGCGGATGATGCGGTAGGGAAATTCGAAGGCGCATCCCCCTGAATTTCTGGTCAAAGTTCCCCTATCAGCAATCGCTGGGTGCGCGGCCTCCCCCCCGTTTCGAATTGAAGCAGGTAGACCCCAGACCCCACATTCTGCAATGGATACCATCCCCCGGGAGCTGCTGCCGGCCAAGTTTGCACCCTCCGGCCATCCAAGGCCATGAGCAATACCCCTGCGACGGGACTGGAAATATGGAACCCCTGTACCGCGGGGTTCGGGAAGACGGTAATGCGTTCCCTTCCGGCTTCATCCATTCCCACGACCTCCTGAACGGCAACATCCAGGCTCAGCACCCCTCCGGTGCACTCCGAATTGGATTCGACCAGTTGAATTCCCTGGCTTCCCACATCCGACCATGCCACGGTCACGATCGGGGTCCCCTGGCCCGATTCCAAAGACCCTCCCGATACGGCCCAAGTGTACGTGTTGCCCGGCTCGGAGGGTTGAGCGACATACAATGTCACATCGCCCTCATTCACAACCGGGGCGCCGTCTATGCCCGTTGCCATGAGAAAGGCGCAGCTGCCGTCATCCTCCGTAGCATCTGCATCAAAGTTGCAAGCCTCGCCATCGGTGCATCCTGCGGCCTCAAGTTCATCGCACACTCCATCGCCATCGGTGTCATTCAGACAATTCCCCTGACAATCGTAGTAAGCCTCGGCATAAGCACAACTGCCGTCATCGTAGTTGGCAGAGGATTCGTAGTTGCAAGCCAACACATCGGTGCACCCGGGAATGTCGCACACACCGTCCATGTCGAGGTCGGCCGTACAGTCGCCACCACATACACCGAGGGCATCCAACTGGTTTCCGTCACAATCGCAATCTCCGTTGGGAATGTCGGTGCACCCGCACTCGTAAATGGGGCCAGGTCCATCGCACATGCCGCATTCATCCAGCTCGCCTCCGACACAAGGGTCTTCGGAATCGCAAATCCCATCGTCATCCAGATCTGCAGCGCAATCACCTCCGCACTCGCCCAGTGCATCGAAAACGTCGCCTTCGCAGTTGCACCAGCCGTAATCAAACGGGGTCCAGCATGACCCATCGTCCACTTCGGCTTCGGGATTGTAATTGCAGGCCGAAGCATCCGTGCAACCGACCACCGAGGTGGTGGTGGAGCACACGGTCACATCATCGAGCAGGTATTCACCCGTTCCTCCGCCAAAACTGACCCCATAGAAATTGACGCCACCGAGGTTTCCGGGATAGGGGATCAGGGCGATCAGGGAGCTGCCCATGACCACGCGCAACTCGTTGTTGTCCAAATCGAACAGGTGGGTCAGGAAATTGTCCTGCCCCCACTGGAAGCCGGTCGCAATGGTGGAGTCGGTCCCGTGGTACATCCTCAGGGTTCCGTCCGGAAAGATGTAGTTCTCGAAAGTCCACTCCACACCCGGCACCACGTCGCCTTGGAAATTGTAATACACGCTGCTCCCCGCATCGGCTTTCAAGGCAAACTGCACGACATGTGTCCCCTCCGTTTCTCCTATGGGCAAGATGAGATCCGTGCCCTGTGTGGGATCGACATCCGCAGCCACGATGGCTGCAGCACCATCGAATCCATCAAAGACCACATAAGGGTCTTCAGCGGTACCGCTGCCCCCGCTCCAGGTCTCCCAACCGGCACTGGATTGCACCGTCAGAGGCTGGTCTGTATCGTAGCCCTGAAATGTCTCGTTCACCGTGGTTTCAGCACAGTTGAAGCACAAGTAATCGCAGCTCCCATCGTTGTAATCCGCCGCCGCATCAAAATTGCAAGCGGCCGAATCCGTGCACCCCGGATTGAGCCCCGTCAAGGAACAGACAAAGGGCACCGTGAAGGTGACATCGGAAAGGGTCAGCCCTGACGAGCTCTGATATCCGTTGTAAAGGGTGACCGTCCACGTCCCGACCCCGGAAAGGTCCAAGAGCGTTAAATCCAATGAAACGGTGAAAGTGCCGCCGGAAGACACGTCCCATTCCTCGGGCCAATCCACACCCGCGTTGGGCGATCCGGAAGTCAAATCATAGCCGCCCCACTCAAAGCAGTCTCCGTTCGGATCGCATATTTCGACGAGCAAGTCTGATATCCATTCTCCTCCTCCGGATTGTCCCGGCCACTGAACCGAGATGTCGACCTGACCCATGGTCCCCACACCGCCATAGGTGAAGGCTTCTCCCTCCCCGGCTGCCAGATCGCTGGCCATCGACCATACGGAAATGCAATCGCCACAGGGCTCATCGGCTACGGGATAGATGCAGCTGCCATCCACCAGGGTGGCTTCCGGATCGTAATTGCAGGCCGACTCGTCCGTGCATCCCGGTATTCCAACACCCAATGCCGCGTAGTCAACGGTCCATCCGATGTCATCCAATACCCCCAGTGCCATCGCACCCGGTGAGTGCACAGCTTCACCGTTTCCAATCGCAGGCGTCATCAAAGAGTGATCGGAACCTGCCGGGTACAGGTCTTCATCGAAATGCGAAAAACTTGAGCCGGGCTCCCAGAACATGGGAGCGTACATCTTGGGCGACAAGGGGCTACCGCTGTATGCATTGCCTTGGATGCCGCCCCAGTACAAGTTCTCCGAGACGAGGGCGGCACCCAGCGCCGCACTGCCATCTCCAAATGACAGGATGGATTCACTGTTTCCTGTCCAGACATGGCCATCGAACACGCCGGGCAAACTTCCATTCAACACATAGCCATTGCCGTCCGCACCGACGTAGACAGTTCCAGCAAACCCAAGGCCGTGTCCTATTTCGTGGAGAACCACAGATACGAGGTCGAATGCAGAGAAGGGGGGATTCCCATCCAAGCCGTAATACCAGTTTGTGCCACTGTCAAAATTGGCAGAGATGTCGGCCTGGCCCGGGTCGAGATTGAAGCCCGCCAGCTTGTCTGCGAGGGGGGACGGATAGAGAATTCCGTTGAAAGGGGCACCTGAGAAATTGTACCACAGCCCGGTGGCTCCCGCCGACCCCAAGGTGTTTCCGGGCAGGTCCTCCCATTGGGCATCAATTACGATGGGCACATCGCTGGTGATGAGGCCGGACCAAATGTCCACGGCGTATTGAAATGCCGTCTGCGCTTCTGTCGAAAAGCCGGAATAATTGACGATGAATTCGGCGGTTCTGTCCTCAGCCGGGCGCAAGGCGGGAGCAGGGACGTGGAATGAAGACGCCGCTTCGGTAGCCAACACCACCCCGCGCGCGGCGGGCAGAGGATCTGGCAAATCTTGGGCGGCGATTGTACACCCTATCAAAGAGAAAATGACAGTGCTGAAACGTTGCATGATTCATAGAATGCGCTGCAAAGGTGACCCTTCGTTATATTGGGTCCTTGAGCGTACGCGGAAATCTTTCCCTAATGTTCTGTTCGGGTCTGTTTTTGTTCGGTTGCAAGCAGAATGCCATGCCGCCGAGCGAGACCCTTACACCTGACATGCAGGTGGTCCCTGTGCTTCCGGACCCTCCTTTGCCCTATTCTCAGTGGAATTTCCCGGACGCGTGGTTGGACGATCCCGCATTGGGTCTGTTCGGCGGAGGGGGAGACATCGAGATTACCGATGCCGGTGCCACCCTCGGAAGGGTACTCTTCCATGACACCCGACTTTCCGCGGACCACTCGGTTTCCTGCGGGACTTGCCATCAGCCATCGCACGCCTTTGCCGACGCCAACCCTGCGTCGGTGGGCATTTCCGGTGTTCCCTTGACCCGAAATGCACCGGGCCTATTCAATCTGCGCTATCAGCGTCGCCTGTTCTGGGACCTGCGCGTGGTCGGTTTGGAAAACCAGGTTCTTCAACCCATCGGCCATCCCGACGAAATGGGCATGGATTTGGACGCCCTACCTGGCAGGCTGGCGGAAACGACCTACTATCCGGAACTGTTCGAAGATGCCTTTGGGGACCCTCAGGTCAACCTCGACCGGATCATGGACGCACTCGTTCAATTCCTCCTGTCGATTCGTACCTACCAGAGCCGCTATGACGCCGGGCTGGCGAATGGATTCGCCGACTTCACCGAAAGCGAAATGCTGGGAAAGGAGGTCTTCTTCAATGGCGAAAGTCGCTGCAACCAATGCCACAGCGGTTTGAACTTCTTTTCCACCCAGCCTTTCATCAATGGCCTCGAGGTCGACTATGCCGCTGCAGGCGATGGCGGAATCGGTTCATTGACAGGAAATGCAGACGACGATGGCAGGTTCAAGACGGTTTCCCTGCGCAATGTGGGTCTCACGGCTCCTTACATGCACGATGGTCGGTTCGAGGATTTGAGGGCTGTGGTGGACTTCTACAGCGACAGCATACAACCCCACCCCTTTCTCGATGAGCGGTTCTCCGAAAATGGCATCGGACCTCCCGGACAGGAGCCCTACCGATTGGAACTCACCGAGGCTGAGCGAGAGGGGCTGGTGGCCTTCCTGCACACCCTCTCGGACACGACCATCCGGACGAATCCCGCCTTTTCGAGTCCATTCTAAGCGCGGGCGTTCATTCAATTCGGGAACCGAAGAATGAAAGTCGTGCCTTCCCCGACCCGACTTTCCACTTCTATATCGCCTCCGTGACCCTGCACGATATTGTAGACATGGCTCAGACCCATACCAAGGCCTTCGACATCGTGTTCAAAACGGCGAAAAGGCTCGAAGATGTGGCGCATCTGGTAAGGTGACATGCCCTTGCCGTTGTCTTGGATCCTGATCACATCGAAGCCAGACTCAACGGTGGAGGACACAGATATGCGCGGCGCCACACCTGCAGACCCATACTTCAGCGCATTTTCTATGAGGTTTCCGAACAGCAGCCGCATGCCCAAGGGGCCCGATTTCAACTCAGGCAATGGGCCGATTTCAACACCCCCTCCCGTTCTGCGCTGAAGGCAACGCAAATCCGCCACCACCTCGTGGACGAGCACATTCAAATCCACAATTTCAAGGGCCTCAGACCCATGGCGGGCATGCTCGAGCAAAGCGTCGACCATGTTCTGCAAGCGGTCGGCAGATTTTTCCAACCAACGCGTGATCTGTTGGGTCTCCTCGCTTTCATCCTTCACGATGGAAGCCAGCATCTTCGCACAACTTGATGCGTTGCGCAAAGGCTCTTTCAAGTCATGCGCCACCACCATCGCAAACCTTTTCCAATGGTCGGATTGGCCCTCGGTCGATACAGCATTGGAGGCATGCCCTGCCTGCGATTCTTCAGTAGTTGTTTTGGTCATCGTTTTTCCTTGCAACGAATTCGATATCATGAAGCTATCACGCAATGTTGCCTCGGCTTCAACCCTGCGCTCCAAAAGACCTGTTATGGACGGAACCGCTTCAATCCAAACGATTGAATATTAGCACTCCACGCGCATAATCTCGTCGTCTCCGATTGGGTTGTAAGACACGACCCACAAACCGTAATGTGTGCTGCTTCTCAGTCTTCCGCTTCAGAGGTGACGACGATTTGCTTCTTGACGATGACCTGCTCGCCGGATGGAGTTCCCTCGGTGTCCTCCATTTCCACTTCGACCTCGATTTCATCCCCGGTCTTGACCATTCGAACCTGTCCTCCGGGAATCATCAGGACGGTATCTCCTTCAAAATCTTCTGCTTCCAGGGATTTGACGATGACTTGGATGTCTTCTGCACCGCCCCCTTCTCCAATCCACTCCATGTGGTGAACGGATGGGTGCAGATGACCATGGGTTCCGTGGGGACAATCCGGGGCGGTCACCCTGCCGAGGGCAAAACCAATCATGGTGAAGGCAGCGGCGATCAGGATGGAGGCGTTCTGTTGCATGGGCCCAATATCTCACATCACTTCCAATCCGCATGGAGCGCAACCTGAAACCCTCTTCCCTCGTACTTTTCATCATGCGTTCTAAGCGCGATTTCGACACCCTCATCCTCGAAGGAGGAAGCCTGCGCTGTGCCTTCACCGCGGGGGTGCTCGACACTTTCGCTGTGGTCGGCTACAATCGCTTCAAGCGCTACTATGCCGTTTCTGCGGGGACCATGGCGCTGACCTCGTTTCTGTCGGGACAGCGCAAGCATTTCATCGATGTCGCGAGCCACGTTGTGGAGGATGGTCAATTCATCCGATTCTCCTCCGCCTTCCGCGAAGAAGGCCTGATGAACCTGGCCCATTTGTTTGACCACGTCCGTCGAAACCGGCCCTTGGACATCGAGGCCGCTGCTTTTGCGACCAGGGCAAAGGATGTCCGCATGGTCACCACGAATCACGCGACCGGCGAACCCATGTACCTGCGTCCCAACACCCGCGATTGGTTGCGGATCATGTGGGCCTCGGCCACCCTCCCGATGGTGACCCGGGGCAAGATTCGCGTCCACGACCAATGGATGTTCGATGGGGGCATTTCCGATGCGCTTCCATTGCAAGCTGCATTGGACCGAGGCTCCCGACGCATTTTGGTCATCCGAACGCGGCCCTCGGGACAACACATTGACAAGGGTTGGATCGACACACTCGCGACTTATTGGTACCGGGACAACCCCGCCATCGTGAAACTCTACACCCACGGCCACATCTCCTACAACGATGCGGTGGACCGTTTGGCCACAGGTGGAGAAGGCCGGTTGAAATGGGAGGAAATTGCTCCGCTTGAGCCTTTGCGCTCCGACGGCTTCCGCATTACTGCAGGGCAATTGTTGCAAGATTACCACCACGGGATGGCCCAGGCATTGGACTGGCTTGCGTCTCCTTCGCCGCGCAGCCGAGCATTGCGTGGTTGACGTGGTGTTGACGACATGGGGGTTGCGGGTTCGGAATCGCGTCTAACTTTGCGCCGATTCACTCAAGCCCAATACCATGCGCAAGCTGTTTTTCCTGGCCGCTATGGCCCTGTCCACATCCGCCGCTCTGGCACAGTGCAACGAACTGTTCATCTCAGAGTACATCGAAGGATGGTCCAACAACAAGGCCATTGAGATTTACAACCCGACCGGAGCCGCCATCGACTTGTCGGACTACCGCCTGGAGCGCTACTCCAACGGTGCCACTTCAGCACAGGACAACCAGAAAGTAGACCTCAGCGGAACGATTGAGCCCGGAGATGTGGTCGTCTGCGTCCTCGACAAGCAGGACCCCGACGGTGTCGACTTCGAGGCCCCGGTTTGGGACGAGCTCGCCGCCGCGGCCGACCTCTGGCTCTGCCCCGTTTACGATGAGAACAACGCGATGTACTTCAACGGCAACGACGCCATGGTGCTGCGCAAGATTTCGACCAACAGCGCCATCGACATCTTCGGTGTCATCGGGGAGGACCCCGGTTCTGCCGGCTGGGACGAAATCACCCAGAACCACACGCTCGTGCGCCGTCCTGAAGTCACGGGAGGCGACATGGCGGCCACCGACGCCTTCGATGTTCTCGCCGTGTGGGACTCCCTCGAGGTCAACACCTTCGACCAGCTCGGCTTCCACGTCTGCGACTGCGTCACGAACGTGGAGGAGCGCAACACTGCCAGCCTGCAGTCCTTTCCCAACCCCTTCAATGACCAGCTTGAGCTCGTGACGGGCCAGCCCATGGAGACCGTCGTCATCCGCGATCTCTCAGGTGCTGAAGTACGCCGCATTCAAGCAGGTGGTGTCCTTCGCCTGCGCATGGACCTCGGCGACCTGCCGGGAGGTGCGTACCTCATCGAAGCCCGCATGGTGGACGGCGCCTTGGCCCGTCGCCAAACGGTCAAGAACTGATTCCAAAAAAGGCTCCCATGAAGCAATGGCTCACGCTGTTCCTGGCCCTCGGGCTGGGCATGGCCGGTGCGCATGCGCAGAATTGCGCGGTGTCCGGTCTCGTTCGCGACGGACTTTCCGGTGACCCGCTCATCGGAGCCTACGTCAAAGTGGGTGACAACATCACCGCTACTGACATCGACGGACGCTACCAGTTGTCTGTTCCCACCGGCACCCGCGACTTCACCTTTTCGTACATCGGCTATGCCGCCAAGGTGGTTTCTGTCACCGTGACCGGCGCCAGCCAAACGGTCAATGCCAACCTTGAATCGCTCATCCTGGAAGAGGCGATCGTCGCTGCTGACTTGGCCATCGACCGGAAGACCCCCGTGGCTTTCACCAATGTCCTTCCAGCGCAGATTCAAGAGGAACTGGCCGGCCGCGACCTGCCGATGATCCTCAACACGACACCTGGCGTCTATGCGACGCAACAAGGGGGCGGCGACGGAGACGCCCGTGTGACCATCCGTGGATTCGACCAGACCAACCTTGCTGTCATGGTGGACGGAGTCCCCATGAACGACATGGAGAACGGCTGGGTGTATTGGAGCAACTGGGCCGGCTTGGACCTTGTGGTTCGCACCACGCAGGTCCAACGGGGATTGGGCGCCAGCAAGCTCGCCATCCCATCCGTGGGAGGGACGATCAACATCCTCACGGGCGGCGATGAAAGCGGCAACGGCCGCCTGACCTTTCTTTCTGAAATCGGCAACTACGGCTACTACCGCAACAGCCTTGCGGGCGTTTTCGGCAACCAGGAAAAGGGTTTCCTCCACTTTGTAGGATCCTACCGGACCAACCAGGGCTTTGCATCCGGTCTGGAATCCGAGGCTTGGGCCTACTACCTGAAGGGCCGCAAGACCATGGGCAACCACAACGTAAGTTTCACGGCTTTCGGCGCCCCCCAGCGCCATGGACAACGCTCCTTCCAGATGCAGGTCCATGAATTCGACACTGACCTCGCCAGTGAATTGACCACGGCAGAAGGGCAAGTACAACTGCAGGGCATCATCGCCGGAGCCGACTCCACGGACCTCGTTTCCCGCGGACGGGATTTCAACGAGTTCATCGTCAACTACCAGGAGGTCTATTACGACTACAACGAGGCCACCGGTCAGGTCGATACTACCTATGGTGAGAACCGCCGATACAATTCCCGCCAGAATTACTACTTCAAGCCGATTTTCACGGCGCGCGACGTGTGGGCCATGAGCGACAAGTCGACCTTGACGACCACCGCGTACGCGAGCTTCGGAACCGGTGGTGGAGAGGCCTTGGCCAGCACGCCCGGCACGCGTTTGGGGGACGGAACGCTGGACCTGCAGCCGACTTGGGATTCGCACCAGCTGTTCGAGTTTGGCCCCAATGGGCTGAATGTCGATGCCAATGGAGAGCGCAAGGGTTCCAACTTCATCCGGATCGCCCACAACGACCACCGTTGGTTCGGCGCGCTGTCCAATTTCACCACGGACGTCAGCGATGAACTGAACTTCAGCGCGGGAATTGATGCGCGACACTACACGGGAAGCCACTACAGGACCATAGGCGACATGTTTGGCGCCGACTATTACGACGCCCCCAACGACCGCCGCGACCAGAATGCCGACTTCGATACCCCCTTGCGCGAAGGAGATAAGTATTACTACTACGATGACGGACAGGTGGCTTGGGGCGGCTCTTATGTCCAACTCGAATGGGACAAGCTGAACCACAGCGCCTTTGTCAATGTATCCGGCGCTCAGAGTTGGTACCGGGGCATCGACTACTTCCGTCCGCGGGTATTGACACTGGACGGAACCACCTATGAAGTGCGCTCCACGGATGAGTGGCGGGTCCTCGGCGAAGATGACTGGTCCACTGACACTTTGGCCAACGGGACCGTGCTTGCGGCCGATCACCCGGACCTGCAGACTTACACCACGGATTGGGAGCGCCTGAACAGCTTCACGGTCAAGGCTGGAGGCAACAAGAACCTCAACGAGTGGACCAGCGCCTACACCAACCTGGGCTACCTGAGCCGGGCACCGCTGTTCAACTCGGTATTCGACCTCAGCAATGAACTCATCCAGGGTTATGAAAATCAATACGTCAAAGCGGTCGAACTCGGTGTGAAATACGCCAAAGGACGCTTCGCATCGAACATCAATGCCTACCGCACCGGCTGGGAGAACAAGGCTGTAAACCGCTTCTACAGCGTGTCCAACCTGTGGCAGGACCCCAACCTGAGTGTGTACGCTGACACTTCCACCACGGAAGGCCGGCAGGATTTGCTCGTGTTGGCACAGGACGACCGACTCATCGAGGACGTCGACTGGGGAACCGAGGCCAACACCATCATCGAGCAAGTGGACCGGAACCTGGGCTACAACCTGCTCAACGCGGATGCCGTCCACAGCGGTGTGGAGTGGGACTTCGCCTATGACGTGACCTCCAAACTCGATGTGCAGGGTGTCTTCTCATGGGGCAACTGGCGTTGGACCAGCAACGAGAGTGTCGACCTCATCAACAGCTCCGACAATGACTTCATCACCCGCACGGACAATGGAGCTGTGGCGGACACCCTCGTGAACCTCAATGGGGTAAAGGTGGGCGATGCGGCGCAACGTCAGATCTCTGCCTCCATCAGTTACCGCCCGAAGCGCGGCACCTACTTCTCCTTGCGGAGCACCTGGTTCTGGCAGCACTATGCCAACTTCTCGCCCGGTGATGTGATCACCGAGGGCGAGCCGAAAGACGTGTGGGTGACCCCTGGTTACAACCTCATCAATTTCAATGCGGGAACCAGCTTTGATGTCTCTGACAATGCGCTCCTGCGCGTGCGTCTGAGTGTGACGAATCTCCTCGACGAGCTCTTCATCACCGACGCGAACAACAATTCACAGTACGCCCCCTACCCCTATGGTCCCGAGGGGGGCAGCGGACAGGCCGAAATCTTTGTCGGCCCACCGCGCATGATCCGCCTGAGTGCGGTACTCGAACTCAAGGGACTCCAGAACCGACCATGAACAAGCTTGTTTTCTCCGTTGCCTTGATGGCATTGGCCCTGTCCAACGGCCTCCGCGCCCAGGACAACATCCTCGACGCCCGCACCAACTTTGGCGTTGGCGACGTCGTGACCGTCACCGGTGTGGTGACCAGCGACGACAACCTCGGGTCGGTCCGCTACCTGCAGGACGCCACCGCCGGCATCGCGCTTTATCCTGGCGGGGATTGGGGCGATTGGGACGCCACCCCGGCCATCGGGGATTCGTTGACCGTCACCGGCGAGATCACCGAGTACAACGGCCTGCTGGAGGTTGGGCCCAACCTGACCGCCGTGGTGTTTGAAGGCGCTGGGACATTGCCAGAGCCTATGGTCATCGGCGCTTCCGAAATGGATGAATCGCTGGAAGGACAGCTCGTCCGTGTGAACGGAGCCACTTTCCCCTTGGCCGGTCTGGAAATCACGGGCAACAACACCTACGATTTTACAGCCGACGGGCAGACGGGCATCATGTACGTCCGCACGAGCAACAGCCTGGTGGGTGAAACCTTGACGGGGTGTGCCGTGGACCTCATCGGTATCGTGAGCCAGTTCTCTTTTGATGGAACGGGGGGCTACCAGTTGCTGCCCCGCGGTCCGGTTGATTTGTTGCCGGCATCGGGCATCTGTTATACCTCACCGGTGGTCCAGTCCAACATGACGACTTCGGGATTCACACTTTCGTGGAGCACCGACCTTGCGTCGGATGGCATTGTGGAATACGGACTGACCGAGGACCTCGGCATGACGGCCAGCGGTGCCTCCGGCACCACCGATCACAGTGTGGACCTCACCGGATTGGAAGCGGGCAAGATTTACTTCGCCCGGGCCATCTCGAGCCTGCCTGACGGAGAAAGTGCCGCCTCCCCCATTCGCCCTTACGCCACGGTGTCCAATTCTTCCGGCGCCATCCACGTCTACTTCAACGGCCCGGTGAACACCGCGGTCGCCACCGTAGAGGAGGCCCAGTCGCTCGGTGTGGACATGAATGACACGGTCGCCGCATGGATCACATCCGCTCAGCACACCCTGGACGTTGCCGCCTACAACTTCAACGACCAGACCTTGGAGGACGCCTTCGAGACCGCCGCCAACAACGGCGTACAAATCCGCTGGATCTATGAAGGGCAGAACGCCAACGTCGGCCTCAGCAACCTTCCGGAATCCGTCGTGACCCACCCCCGCACCGATGGCCAGGGCAGCGGCATGCACAACAAGTTCATCGTAGGCGACGCGGAATACCCCGAGTCGGCCTTCGTGCTGACCGGATCCACCAACCTGACCACCGGCAACCTCGTGCAGGATCTCAACAACGCCATTGTCTTCGAGGACCAGAGCCTGGCCCGCGCCTACACCATGGAGTTCAACGAAATGTGGGGAGCGGATGGCATGATGCCGGACGCCGCCAACGCCAAGTTCGGTCCGGACAAGACCTGGAACACGCCCGTCGACTTCCTCGTGGGAGGGGTGCCGGTTGAGCTTTACTTCTCCCCCTCGGACGGCACGACCAATGCCATACGCGAGGAAATCGAAGCGGCCGATTCCGAGTTTGAATTCGCCCTCCTCGCCTTGACCCGCGACGACCTCGGCGACGCCATTGCACAATTGGGCGAGAGCTTCTTCGTCAACCCCATTGGGGCCATCGAACAGGTCAATACCACAGGCAGCGAATACGAAAACCTGCTGTCCTCGGGAGTCCAGGTCTATCACCACAACATCAGTGGCGACCTGCACCACAAGTACGCGATCGTGGACCACGCCTCACCTTCGAATGACCCTGTGGTGATCACCGGTTCGCACAACTGGTCGTCCTCCGCAGAAAACGTCAACGACGAGAATACGGTCATCGTTCACGATGCACGTGTGGCCAACCTCTACCACCAGGAATTCCAAGGCATCCTCATCGCCCTCGGCGTCATCGCATCGGTGGAAGATGAGACCGGTACTCCCATCTGTACGGTATTCCCGAATCCTGCCCACGGAAACCTCTCCATTCGCTGGGAGTCCACTGCCGTACCCGGTGAGCTCGTTTTGCGTGACCTGGCCGGCAGGGAAGTGCTCCGCTCCATGCTCGGCAACGGCATCACGCGCATTCCGCTCGACGGCGTTGCTTCCGGTGTCTACACCGCTGCGGTGGACGGCCAAGGCCTGCCCACCCGCATCGTGGTGGAATGATGAACCGCCCCTGGCGGACGGCATTTGAATTCACCCTGGGCGCCGTGTGGGCCGTCCTTCTGTGCAGCTGTGCCGAATCTGAATCCAGAGGGCCCTTGCATGAGATGAAGGACTTGCCTGCCGGCACTTCGTTGCCGGGACTTGCCCTCTCTCCTGATGGTCCTGCCTTGCTTTTTGCAGAGGAACGGGGGGATACCGTGGCCATTCGGTGGTCGCAATGGGTGGACACCGGTTGGAGCACACCCGTCACGATCGTCGAGGACACTGGATTGCTGGTCAACTGGGCCGATCGCCCTTCGATGGCGTTCGGCCCCCAAGGAGACGCCCACGCCCATTGGCTGCGGATGGATCCAAGGGGTGACTTCTGCTACGGCATCGAAACCGCGCACAGCGTGGATGGCGGCCTGACATGGTCCGAGGCCGACCGACCCCACCGCGACACGGCCGTGGCCGAGCACGGATTCGCCCAGTGGATGCCCACCCGCGATGGGGCGATGCTGGCCTGGTTGGATGGCCGGCAGTTCGACGGACATCCCAACCCGGCCAAGGCCCCCATGGAGGTGCGCGCTGCCCGATGGACGCCAGCTTTGGGTTGGTCGGACGAAGTGGTGTTGGACAGTTCCGCCTGCACCTGCTGTCCCATGGCTTCAGCCGCCCTCTCCGGCGGCGGGTATCTGCTCACCTATCGCGACCGCACGGCAGACGAGATGAGGGACTTCAGTGCCGTTGAAATCGCGTCCACCGATGCGCACTCCGTTCAATTGATCCAGGGTCCCGTTCCTGTGGGTGCCGACGGATGGCGCATTGCAGGATGTCCCGTCAATGGATCGGCCTTGGCTTCGGGAGCCGACCGCACCCTCGCCATCTGGTTCACGAATGCCGAAGACCAGCCGCGGATTCGGATGGCCTGGCGTTCGAAGGAAGGAGTGTGGTCGGAGGTCGAGAACCTGCAACGCGCAGAAGCTGTGGGCCGCGTTGCAGCCGCTGTCGATGGTCAGGGCCGATTCCATGCCATTTGGATGGAGAGAGAAAACGATGCGCCGCGATTGATGGGCCAATGCTGGATGCCCAGCGGAACACCCCTTCTCACTGAGCCCATCGCGCTTACCTCTGTGGACGACGCTCGGGCGGGAGGATTCCCTTCGTTGGTGGGACTCGAGAGAGGCGGCGTCATGTTGGCCTGGACGACAACGGGGAAGGAAGCCCATGTGCGCACGGCGACATGGACTCCTTCCCCGTAGAAGGCCGTTGGATCGAGAGCCTTATTCGACCACGAGTCGGATGACGTCTTCGGTCAAACCGTTGGTGGCCCGTACCAGATAGATGCCGGCATCGAGGTCGCTCACGTCGAGGTCGACGAAGGCACCATCGACAAGCTCCTGCTCCATGACCAATCGGCCAAAGGCATCGGCCACCTGCAAGCTGACCGGAGTGTCTCCGCCGAGCAAAACCTCGATGCGCACCGAAGCATCGGCGGGGTTTGGATAGGCCCGTACCTCAGCCAAAACAACACGCTCTCCCGCACAGCTGCTCGAGTTCGAATCGCCCGCCGTGAAACTGCAAATGGGCGAGAATGCACTGGCATCCCCGTTGCAATTGCTCCGGACCCGCCATTCGTAGGTGACGTTGTTGTTCAAGCTGGAAGCCGTGATGCTCGTCTCTGTCGTGGTCGCCTCACTCGTCCAAGCGGCAGAACCTGCCACCCTGAATTGTACCGTGTAGCTGACCGCGCCGCCGACGGCATCCCACGTCAGGGTAGCCCGCTTGCGTCTGATGTTGACCGCATTGGTTCCTGCGGGCACGTCGCACGTGCCTGTGGAGCAGGGAGAACAATCGGGTCCTCCGCAGTCCACGCCGGTCTCGTTGCCGTTCTGAATCCCATCGTCGCAGGTCGCCGGACAAGCGGGACAATCCGCGCCACCGCAGTCGACACCGGTCTCGTCACCATTCTGAATGCCATCGTCACAGGTAGGTGTGGCACACGGGGCACAAGATCCACCGCAGTCGACACCGGTCTCATCGCCGTTCTGAATGCCGTCCGTACAGGTGGGCGTGGGTGTGTCGCCACAGCCCCCTGACTGGGTCAGTGAATAGCGGAATCCGCCCGGTGCAAAGAGGGCGTGCATCCGGATGGCCTGTCCGTCGGTGTACAGGTTCATGCAGCCATCGTCCGTGTAGTCCATGTAGTTCTGGACCATGTCGACTGATCCGCAACTCACATGACCAATGGCGCAGCCGTAGTTCGGCCCGTCCGAGAGGGGGGTGTCCCCCACGAAGTCGTCCACGCTGCAACCGCCATCGCCCCAGATGTGCCGCAGATTGAGGTAGTGTCCCACCTCGTGGGTACAGGTGCGTCCCTGGTCAAAGGGGAAGGTGGCCGTGCCGATCGTACCGAAATAGGCGTAGTCGCACACCACGCCATCGGTGGATGCCGGTCCTCCAGGGAACTGTGCGTATCCGAGCAGTCCACCACTCAGGTTGCAAACCCAGATATTGAGATAGGATGAGGGATCCCAAGGTGTGAGGCCCTGGTTGCCCTTCATGGCATCGTTGGCCTGCCAGGAAGGCTTGTTGGTGGACTTGCGGCGGATGCCATTGGTGGCATTGCCATCGGGGTCCACGCTGGCGAGGCAGAATTCGATTTCGGTATCAGCAGCCTGTGACCAGGTGTTGTCCGCATCGCTGTTGGTCCGGCGGAAATCGGCATTGAGCACATCGATCTGGGATTGGATCTGGGCATCCGAGATGTTCTGCGCTCCTGTCTTGTAGATGACGTTGACCACCACGGGAATGGTGACCACATTTCCATTCCTGAGCTGGGGCGTCGTCTCGAATGTCCGGGTAAAGGCTTCGATCTGCTCCATTTGCTCGTGGAGCTGCTCATGTTCATTCAGGAGTCGATCGAGGTTGCCCATCGTGTGGCAGACCCGCTCTTGGGCTGAGAGCATGGCCGAAGCACCCACCAATAGGGTGCAAAAGAGGGTACGAAGGTTCATTTCGGTAATTCAGTTTCGCCTCAATTTCAGAAAAGGAACGTGGCCAAACAGAACATTTTGAGATGACTTTCATCATTCCGTGGATAATGTCCCACTGCGACGATCTGGTTTCCGACGGATGCGGCCCAAAAGCTCAATTCCATGCCGGAAATCACCCGATTTGAACTTTCCTACAATCCTCCTGTTCCTCTGTCACAATCACACAAATCCAAACCATGCTCAAGCATACCCTCTTTTTGCCCTTCTTCCTGATCGGCGCACTTCTTCAAGCCCAGACCACCGTGGTCGACGTGGTAGTCAACAGCGATGACCATACGCTCCTCGAAGCTGCGGTCCTTTCAGCCGATCTCGCAGGCACCCTCTCCGGAGATGGTCCTTTTACGGTTTTCGCTCCCACCGACGCAGCTGTGACTGCCTTGGTTACCGAGCTCGGCATTACTGCGGATGACCTGCTTGCCCTGGATGGCCTCACCGACATTCTCTTGTATCACGTTGTCGGTGCAACCGCCATGAGCGGAGACCTCTCTGACGGACAAATGGTCACCACGCTGCAAGGCGAGGACGTCACGATTTCCATCATGGGAGGAAACGTGATGGTCAACAGCGCCAATGTGACCGTTGCGGACATTGCTGCCGACAACGGAGTCGTGCACGTCATCGACGCTGTGCTCCTCCCTCCCCCGCCCGCAACGACAACGGTGGTGGATGTCATCGTCAACAGCGAGGACCACAACTTGTTGGAGGCTGCAGTAGGTGCAGCCGGTCTTGTGGACGCCCTCTCCGGAGAAGGTCCTTTCACGGTTTTTGCCCCTACCGATGATGCCGTGACCGCGTTGGTTACCACCCTCGGGATCACCGCTGACGACCTGCTCGCTCTCGAAGGCCTCGCAGACATTCTGTTGTACCACGTGGTCAATGCCACCGCTTTGAGTGGTGACCTTTCCGATGGACAGATGATCACCACCATGCTCGGTGAGGACATTACCATCTCCATCATGGACGGTACTGTCATGGTCAACGACGCAACCGTGACTGTGGCGGACATCACCACGGACAATGGCGTGGTGCACGTCATCGATGCGGTGCTGTTGCCGCCGACGCCAGAGGTCACCCCGACGGTGGCAGATATCATTGCCGAAAGCGAGGCCCATACGGTTTTGGCTGCTGTTCTCGACAGCACCGGATTGGATGAGGCCCTGGCTGGCGACGGCCCCTTCACGGTCTTCGCCCCCACGGATGCGGCATTCGATGCCCTTCCTCCTGCCGTGATTCTGCAGATTCTGACGGACAACGCGCTCCTGACGAACATCCTCACCTACCACGTAGCGGGTGACAGCCTGACCGCTGGAGACCTCTCCGACGGCATGATGATCGAAACCCTCAACGGGGAGGAAGTAACCGTCACCATCATGGACGGTACGGTCATGATCAACGATGCTACCGTCATTGTGGCTGACCTCATCGGCTCCAACGGTGTCGTGCACGTCATTGATGCCATCCTGACGCCACCGGCTCCCACACCCGCCACCGTGGTGGACATCGTGGTGAACAGTCCCAACCACAACATCCTCGAGACAGCCGTGGTTGCTGCAGGATTGGTGGACGCGCTTTCCGGCGAAGGTCCCTTCACGGTCTTTGCTCCTACTGACATGGCTTTTGCTGCGCTTCCCGCAGGTGTGATTGACGAGCTCCTCGCCGACCCAACCGGCGCATTGACCGACATCCTGACCTACCACGTGGTAGGCGGAGCTGCCGCCATGAGTGGCGACTTGTCCGACGGTCAGATGATCACCACCCTCAATGGGCAGGACGTGACCGTGACCTTGAACGGAGGCAATGTCATCATCAACAATGCTTTGGTGGTCGTGGCCGACTTGGTGGCCGACAACGGTGTGGTGCACGTCATCGATGCCGTGTTGCTTCCTCAGCCACCAGCTCCGGCCACTGTGGTGGACATCATCGTGAACAGTGAAAACCACACCATCCTCGAAGCCGCTGTTGGCGCTGCGGGATTGGTCGACGCCCTCTCGGGTGAAGGTCCCTTCACTGTATTTGCCCCTACAGACGCAGCCTTCGGAGCATTGCCCGCTGGCTTGATCGATGAGCTCCTCGCGGACCCCGCGGGAGCCTTGACCGACATCCTCACCTACCATGTAGTGGGAGGTGCAGCGGCCATGAGTACGGACCTGACCGATGGACAGACCATCGCCACCCTGCAGGGTGAAGAAGTCACGATTTCCATCGACGGCATGATGGTCATGGTCAACGATGCCAACGTCATTGTCGCCGACCTCGTCGCTGACAACGGAGTGGTGCACGTCATCGACGCCGTACTCAGCCTTCCGTCCGGTGTGGATCAGCTCGACCTCGGCTCCTTGTTCGAGGTGTACCCGAACCCCACGACGGATGTGTTGCGCTGGGGTGCCGTGCAGGTAGATCGCCTGCAGGTGCTCGACGCCAACGGCCGCCTCTGCTATGAGACAACGAATCCGACCGGTGTGCTCGACATGAGCGCCTTTGACAACGGTCGGTATGTCGTCGTCATCGAAGCCGATGGACAGCGTGCGGTGAAGGCCGTCATCAAACAGTAATCCAATTGCCCCTTGCCGGGGGCACATCTGCAAGGAAGCAAGGCCGTCCCTCGGGGCGGCCTTGTTCATTTACCGCCGTGCGGCGGTTACTTCACGAGGAACCAGGCGTTGAGCAACTGCTCGCGGTTGTACCGCATGGTAGCGCCGGTGTTCTGGTCGATGACATCGAACCCGGCCGCCATGCAGATGGCCTGGCCCGCGGCGGTGTCCCATTCCATGGTAGGTGCGAAACGGGGGTAGCAATCGGCCTTTCCCTCGGCCACCATGCAGAGCTTCAGCGAAGACCCCTTGGAAATCAGGGCCACCTCGCCGTGTTCCTCGCGCAATGCAGCGATAAACGCTTCCGTTTCGGGGGACATGTGGGAACGGCTCGCCACCGCTGTGAAAGGACGGTCGCCCCTTTCCATGGGCAATGCCGCTGCACCCTCGATCACGGCCGGCACATCGCGGGCCTCATCTGCGGGCCAGAGGGCCTTGCGGGCCCCTTGGCCTTCCTCCCCAACGTATAGCTCGCCCGTAACAGGTACGTAAATGACACCGAGTACCGGAACCCCGTCCCGTGCCAGTGCGATGTTGACGGTGAACTCTCCGTTGCGCTTGATGAATTCCTTGGTCCCGTCAATGGGGTCCACAATCCACAATTCGGACCAGTCAGAACGTTCCGCATAGGGCATGTCGCGGCCTTCCTCGGAGAGAACGGGAATGCCGGTGTCCGTCAAGTGCTTCATGATCACCTCGTGGGAAGCGAGATCGGCCCGTGTGAGGGGGCTGTCATCGCCCTTGACCGTCACGTCAAAGTCACCGCTGTGGTAGATTTCCAAAATGGCCTTTCCCGCCTCCACTGCTGCTGCAACGGCTTTGTTCCTGAGTGATTCCATGGTTTGAATTTAATGGGCCATGTGGGCATAGATGGCATCCAAACGCGCCTTCTCCTGCTCCCAGGAAATTCGATCAGGTGCGGCTTGAAGTGCCTTGTGAAACGCTTGATTTCCTCGCTGCTGTACTTGCCGGAGCGCCGCGCGCCAGCCTTCGGGGGTATCGTCCTGTACCACCTCGCCCACTCCCAAATCCTCGATGAGTGCGCGGCAATCGGGAAGGTCATTGGACAGGACGGGGACGCCGGCGAGAATGTATTCGAAAAGCTTGTTGGGCAGGCAGTACAGGTAGGAAAGGCAGGTGGGCTTGACCGAAACCAAGCCCACGTCGGCACTGCGGGTGTGGGCAAGTACCTGCTCGTAGGGAACGGCGGGGTGGACGTGCACATGAGGCAAACGCGCCGCCGCATCGTCCACCAAGTGTTGAAGGGGGCCATAGCCCATGAGTACCAAGTGGATCCCGGATTCCTGGAGGCCCACCATGGCTTCCAATGCCGTTTCCAGGCCGCGGTTGTATGTGAATGCGCCTTGGTACAGGGCGATGAAGTCGCCCTCGGGGATGCCGAAGCGCGACCGGAAATGATCGGGCATCCCCATTTCGGCGGTGCGCTTTTCCCCATTCAAGGCGGCAACTTCGGGGATGTTCCGCACCAAATGAACTTCGGGAATGCCGTATGAAGCGTATCGCTCTCGGTAGGCGTGGGCGATGGAAGGGCTGACGGTGATGACCGCTTCGGCCTTTCGAATCATGCGCCGCTCGAGCCAGCCGACCAGCTTGCGCTCAATGGCAGGTTTGGCGTTCCGTTCCGCTTCGAATTCGTGGCAATCGTATATGAGCTTGAGCCGGGGATTCAAGCGCTTGGCGCACCATCCGAGCACGAAGGCCTCGATGTCGTTGCAATGCCAGGCATCCATCTTGCGCCAGCGCCACACCACCTTGAGCGCCAACTCTGCCATCTTCATCGCGCCGAAAACGGTGCCTCGAGGCAACGCGGCCAGCGATACAGGGATGCGTTGAACCATCCAGCCCCCGCGTTCCTCCCGCTCGGGCAGTCCTTTCTTGTGCAGGGCCACCACGGTCACCTCATGCCCCGCATCAGCCAAGGCCTGGGAGACCTTCAGCACGCGGTTGTCCCGCGTAAAGTCGTTGAGGACAAGGTTAGCGATCCGCATTTCCATGTCGCATGACGGCGGTGATGAGCACCGCGAGGTTGACTATGTAATAGCCGCATTTGGCCCAAACGATGCCCACGAGGGCGCCCCACTCTCCACCGCCAAACCAATCCGGGTGCTGCTTCCCAGCATACCAACCGGCCAATACGGCGAGCAGGTGCAGTGCGTCGAGTCCGGTGATCCATCTCGGCTTCCGCACACGATGGAACAGAGAGCCGAGGCCCGCCGTGATGAAATTGAGGACGAACCAAGGGGTCAGGATGCGCACCACGTCAATGGCCCCCTCCCATTCTTCACCAAACAACCAGGCCGTGGCGTTGTCCGGAGCCACATGGACCCCCACCCAAACGAGTGCTGAAACCGAAGCGAAAGAGAGGAGCGACCATGCAAACAGACGGCGCAAAGGAGCCCCATCCGCCTTTTCTGTGGATGTCTGGAACAACACAGGCGCCGCTGACATGGCCAACAAGGAAAGGGGCTGCATGACCAATCGCCGGGCGAGCCCCATCATTCCGAGCAACACCGGACCCAAGGTGGCACCGATGAGCAGCACATGCAGCCACTGGGCGCCGCGGTTCATGGCGCTCCCTGCCAAAACCCACGTTGGATAATCCCGGTACTCCTCCAAGATCCGGTCCTGCTTCACCGCATGCCAAGACCAGCTGCTTTGCAGGAGCTGTTTCATGCCCCGGGTCAAAATGGCCCACCGCACAATCAATCCGGTGGCAGCTCCGAAGACGAGCCCTGACAGGGAGAAAAAAGAGGCTCCGGCCATTTTGACGGCCTCGGAAGTCAAGGGAGCCAGTGCTTGCGCGGAAGCCACTTTTCCAACCGATTTCTGCCTGTGGTGCCAATACTCCAAGAGCCGGCCATGGGCAGCCAAGGCGCAAACAAAGGGCAGACACAAGGAAACCCACTTCCAAGCAGGCAATGCGTAGCGCTCCGTGATCCAATCTTGGGTGAGCCAGGCTGCGCTTCCCACCACCAGCAATGTGATGGCTGCTGCTCTTTGGCCAGCCGAGAAGAGCACACGCGCCTCCCGGTCCGATTCCGGCAGCATCAATGCCTGCTCGTATTTCCCGGTTCCGAGCACGGCGGCCATTCCTGTGACCAAAGCGAACATCTCGAGATGGGCGAAAGCCTCGGGCGTGTACAACCGCGTCAGTACGAAGGCAGCCAACACGGTCACCAATTGGCCCGCTGCAGCTCCTCCCATCAGGGTGGCCATGCGCCGAATCATCGGCTATGGGGATTGATCACGCCCACGAAGCGCAAGTTACGCCGGGCAGATGCGGAGAACGGCGCAAGGAGACGTCCTACCCTGGATGTCAGGCTGGGCGCTTGCGGCGCGTGATGGCGCGGACCACCTCTCCACCGGGAAGCTCAAAGCATGCCTCTCCTCCAGCGAAATGGGCCTCGAGCTCGGCCGTGCTCACCATGGGGCGGGCTTCCACGATGCACGCAATGTCATCGCAGGTCACCTGCGGCACGCCTTCCGCGTCGAGGATGAGATAACCTTGCCCCTGCTTTCGCTCTTCCATACGCTCAGCGTGAGAACGAGGGGGAACATAGACGGCGTCTCGTGTTTGACGCAATTCATTGAGGGAGCGGTTCTTCATCGTGGCCACATTTGAATCGAGGTAAAACTAACCTCTAACCATCATCAAATCAAGTACTTAAGTGTGTACAAAGTACACGCCTCCGCATCGAATACCTTCGCAACCATAGGCATAGAACACACTGCCCCACTGCCCATGAACGCCATCAACCTCCTTCAAAAATTCAATCGATTCTCCGATCAATGGAGCCCAAAAATCATCGCGCAACTCAATGGACAAGACGTGAAGCTGGCCCGCATACAAGGAGAATTCGTCTGGCACGCCCACGATGGGCAGGACGAGCTGTTCCACGTCATCAAGGGCAACATGACCATGGAGTTCAGGGACGGCAAGGTGGAAGTGGGACCCGGAGAAATCATCGTCGTCCCCAAAGGAGTGGAACACCGCCCGGTGGCCGAGGAAGAGGTCTGGATCCTGCTTTTCGAACCCCAAGACATCCACCACACCGGCGGTGTTCAGGACGACCGCACTGTGGAGCGATGTGACCACATCTGAGCCTGCGTTGACTTGCGCGCCGCCTGACGGCCTGACCGAAATGCTTCAGTCGCGCTTGACTTTCACATCCTCGCCGAGCATCTGCTGGATTTGGTCCAGGGTTTCCGCCGTCATCGGGTTGTCCTTGAGGTCCAATGTTTTCAACTCGGTGCACTGGGTCAGGGAAGTGGGCACCCCCTTGAGGTCGTTCTTGTTGACGAACAACTTCTTCAATCCAGTAATGTTCCCGAGCTGCTCAGGAAGCGCTGTCAGGTCATTCCTCGACGCCACGAGCGTTTGCAAGGTCACGAGACGGTCGATGTTCTCAGGCAGGGCACCAAACTTCATCCCGCTGATGTCGAGGTAAACGAGGTTGGGAATGTTCAAGATTTCCTCCGGGAACTCCTCTCCAACCAAATCCGGATCCATCAAAGGGTTCATCCGCAGCATCATCCCTCCAATGGTCTGCTCCAGGCGCCCACCCAGGCGCTGCTCAAGTGTGACTTCACTCGCCTCGGCTGCCGCAGCCTCAGGACTTCCCTCCACCTCCTCTGCCTCCCACAATGCAATCTGCCTTCCGATCTCATCGAAGCGATCCTCCGGGTATATCATTTGGACATCCTTGTTCTCGGAGCGCTTGCCCACGATGTTTTTGATGTCCGGGGCTTTTTCCTGTTCCGCTTCCAAAGTGAACTGGAAATTGCCGTTGGCCTGCAGGGCCCTGCGGCGCTTCATCAATCGAGATTGAACCTCATCCAGGAAGAGAGACTCCTCCCCCCCAGGTAGGACGAGGGCGCGCGCATCTGAAATGGCTTGGGCACACTCGGTGAATTCGTCTCTGTACAAGTGAGCTTGTGCGAGGTTCAAATGCAGTCCCAGTGCCACAGCGCGTGTCACCTTGGCTTTCTTGTCCGTGAAATCAACCTTGGCCGCCCACGAACGCCAGGTGTCAATGGGACTCGACAATCCATCGAAGTATCCGTTGTCATAGGATTCGATGGCGACATCGCGCGCTGCATCCAATTCGGGATAATCGTGCTTTCCCTTTCCTGAATAGACCGACACCTCCACCTTTCCCTCGAGAAAGAAAATTCGGGTCTCAAGCTCATCGATGACCCGACTCAACTGCATGAGGACAGCCTTGCGCCGAAAGAATCGCGCCCCCTCTTGTGAAGACAGCTTTTCCATCAACTCCGCCTCACTGCTGAAATTGAGGCTGGACTTGGAATACGAGAAACCTCCTGGGCGGGTCTCTATGGTCGAGATTTTCTCGTTGCCATATCGAACGCTCATGGGTTCATCCACTTCAAAGGCATCCCAAACCTCACCCTCGGGCGATCCAATCCGGACCCGCATGGGCAGATTGCAGGAAATATTGGCCCAAAACGTCAAATCCTCGGACCCCGATTTGACCGGCTCACTGGAGAATTTGGGAACGCCCTGCCTTTCTGGGCCGATCGCCACATCCACCACCACGCTGGGACCGACGTCCACAACTTCCGCCTCGCGTCCCACCGTGAAATACTTCATGCCACTCAGGCGCTCTCCTCCCGACTTCAGCAAGTCCATGTTTCCGCCGTACCGCCGCAGATCATCCAGGTTGAAGAAGTCCGCATCCGCATGCAGGTTGAAAGCAATTCTGTATGCGGCATCTGCAGGCACAGTTGGAAACTGGACCACATCGATCTTGGTGGATTTCGAGCTGGATTTCTGAGCGAGGGCTTCAACCGGAACGAATCCGTTCAAAGAAAGCAGAGCGCAAAGGCAGACGAGGGTGCGCAGGGGACTTTTCATGGATACCGAAGTTCACTTATCGCATCGAACGGATGCACCTTTGCACAGGATGTTGCGAACATGGAGACACTGAAGACATTGGGCTTGGCCGGCTTTCTCTTCTTCCTCATCAAGGGGTTGCTGTGGCTGGTGGTTTTCGGTCTGGTCGCGCGCGGGGTCATCCGAAAGGAAAAAGTGGACCAATGGCGACAAAGGCTCAGATGGCCAGGCCGAAAAAGCTGATTCACGTTGGTTTATTCTATTTTAATCAGTTAATTATATTATATTTATCGAATTGAAGGGCGGAAATTGTCCCCGCCACCAGTACGATGAATACCAAAGACCCGGATGCCACCGAGGAAGGCCCCTTGCCGCTGAGTGCAGCGGCCTTGTCAAAGGAATGGCCGCAGTGGGTTCTGTTCTTCGGCCTTACGTTGGCCATTTCATTTTTGGCCAAGGGGCAAGCCCTGGATAACCACTGGACCACGGCATGGCTGTTGTTGGGGGGAATTACTTCTCTTCTGGGCCTTCTGAACTGCATTCGAATCGTACGGCCCCTCCTATGGGGTGCAGGCATGTGCATTCTGGTGATCCAAGCGATGAGGGGAGGCCATTGCCGATGGGAAGTATTGGCCCAACTGGGCTGGATCTGGACCTGGATCTGGACCCTTCCGAATCCCGAACGACTGCATTGGTTCAAGGGGGCCAAAGCGCTTCCTGTCTTTGCATTGGTCATAGGAAGCGTCATGCTGCTGCACGCGACGGGCTCCATGCTTCGCGGGGATTGGGGTCACGGTCAGTCCTATGCGATGACATTGCCGTGGGCCCATCGCAACATTGCCATGGAATCCCTCTTCCTCATGTGTGTTTTGGGCGGGCATTTCTCCAAGCGCCGCTGGTTGTGGTGGTGGGGGTTCATCACCCTGCTCGCCCTGGTATACCAGGTCCGAAGCGTATTGCTCGGAAGCACCATCTGGATGATCTACTCGCTCTGGAACCAAGGCCGGCATGCAGTCTGGATCAGACGGGTATTCATGGGTGCGTGCATCCTCTTCCTCGGGGCTCAATTCGCTTGGAATGCTCAGCCCTCCGAGTATCGAGTGACCCAATTTGCCCAGGCACCGGACGTACTGAAATCCCTCGATATCGTCTACAACCTCAAAGGAGCGGAAAGCTCTTCCATCCGGGTCAACCTGTGGTCTTGGACCCTGGACAACAGCAATGGCTGGGGTGCGGGACTTGGCGCATGGCGCAACGACGCCGAAGGGTGGACCAACTTGGCAGTCAACCGCTGTGGCGAAGCCTTGCACCGCGCACATTCAGAGCTCCTTCAATGGGGTTATGAAATCGGCTGGATTCCGCTTTTGGTTCTCATTGGACTGTGTTGGCCTCTGCGGAAAAGCCTGGGAAGGTGGGCCCTGTTTGCCCTTCCCTTCTTGGCCTTCACCTTTCCAGCCGAACGCGCCGAAATCCTCTGGCCCCTGGCCATGTTGGGTTGGTGGCTCAAACAACAACACCCCTTGGAGGATGCGCCTTCTCCGCTCGGCAAACCATTGGCTGTATCCGTGTTCGGCGCCATCACCCTTCTGATCGGCTCTTGGGTCATGGCGCAGAATGCACTCGGTCGAACCCTCACCCAACCGGGAGCACTGACGGTCCAATGGTCACCGATGGAGGAAAGGTGTGTACGACTGTACCCTCAGGACATTGCATTGAACCACGCTGACTTGTTCCGATGCATGAGTGCTTTCAACAAGGGGCGCATGGAGGAAGGCAGAGCGCTGCTTGAGGGTCACCTGGAAGAGAATCCGCGGTCCATCCCCGCATTGAAGATCAAGCAGAAATTGAACGGCCAGCCCAACGATGCCGCCACCGTTTGCTCGGTTCTTCAACAACAATTGGGACCGGCACAGGGCTCCTCCCACTGACCGGGATCAGCCCGCCATCCTGTGGGCAAGGGCGCCCAATAATGCGAAGGGCAAGGTCGCATCCAGCATGTGGGCCCAAATATCCGGCTGCTTGTACCAAATGAAGTTGGTATAGG
>JAURDB010000039.1 GCA_030828175.1 Flavobacteriales bacterium | reverse complement strand
TCCACAGGCCAAAACGCGCTCGAACAAGCCAAGCAATTCACCGCAGCAACGGAAGTGTCCGGCCTGGTCTTGACCAAACTCGACGGCACGGCCAGAGGAGGCGTGGTCATTGGCATTGCAGAGGAATTCCAGATTCCAGTGCGCTTCATAGGCGTCGGTGAGCAGCCGGAGGATCTTCAAATATTCAACGCCATGGAATTCGTGGACTCATTGCTCCCGGAACAATTCGGGACCGAAACCGCAGAAGAATGAGGGCCCGCTCCGCTTCCCGCAGACGTGCCCATGTGGTCACCCTAGGATGCGCCAAAAACACCTTCGATTCTGAAGTTCTCATGCGCCAGCTGAAGGCGAATGACTTCGAAGTGACCCACGACACCCCCATTGAAGCGGCACCGGTTGTGATCATCAATACTTGTGGGTTCATCGCAAGTGCCAAACAACAAAGCATCGATACCATTCTCCAGTTCGCAGACGCCAAGCAAGACGGCCGGGTGGAGCGGGTATACGTCACTGGTTGTCTGAGCGAACGGTACCGCGACGAATTATCGGAGGAACTTCCCGAGGTCGACGCCTACTTCGGCACCCGCGAGCTGCCCAAGTTGCTGAAAACGCTCAATGCAGATTACCGAAAGGAACTCGTGGGAGAGCGGCTTCTCTCCACCCCTCAACACTACGCCTACCTCAAAATTGCCGAGGGATGCGACCGCCCGTGCGCTTTTTGTGCCATCCCGCTGATGCGCGGAAAGCACCGCTCCACTCCCATTGAAGATTTGGTCAAACAAGCCGAGGGCCTGGCTGAACAAGGAGTAAAAGAGCTCATTCTGATCGCCCAGGACCTCACCTATTACGGTTTGGACCTGTATCGTGAGCGCCGTTTGGCTGAATTGGTGCGGCGCCTGAGCGACGTCGCGGGCATCGACTGGATCCGCCTCCACTACGCCTTCCCCAGTGGCTTTCCCATGGACGTCCTGGACGTCATGGCCGAGCGGGACAACGTCTGCCACTACCTGGACATGCCGCTTCAGCACGGAGCGGACAAGGTGCTGAAGAACATGCGCCGCGGCATCACCCGACAGAAGACGGCCCAGCTGCTTTCCGACATCCGTTCCCGGGTCCCGGACATCGCCATCCGGACCACCCTCATCTGCGGGTTCCCTGGCGAAACCGAGGATGACCACAAGGAAATGCTCGACTGGGTCGCGGAAAGCCGGTTCGATCGACTCGGGTGCTTTACTTACAGCCACGAGGAAGACACGCACGCCTACACCATGGAGGACGACGTTCCCGAAGAGGAAAAGCGCCGTCGCGTGGAAGAAGTGATGTCGCTGCAGGCCGGCATCAGTGCCGAGCTCAATGCAGCCAAAGTGGGCAAGACCTTCAAGGTGCTGTTCGACCGGAACGATGCCGGCGTGTTCATCGGGCGCACGCAGTACGACAGTCCGGATGTGGATTGTGAAGTCCGCATCGAGGCCGGCCAGGACACCTATGTTCGACTCGGCGACTTTGCCGATGTGACCATCGAGTCTGCCACAGAATTCGACTTGTACGGCCGATTGGCATGAGCGACGCCATCACCTACCCCGTTATGGAGGCCTTTGCCACCGTGCAGGGCGAAGGTGCGCATGTGGGGACACCCAGTTGGTTCTTGCGGCTCGGTGGATGTGATGTCGGGTGCGTGTGGTGTGACGTCAAGGAAAGCTGGGATGCAGACGCCCACCCCAGGCTGGAGCTGGAGTCGATTGTGGCTGGCGCGGTGGAAAGCGGCAGGAAGGTGGTGGTGGTAACGGGAGGAGAGCCGGCCATGCACAACCTCGCCCCGCTTACCGAGGCCCTGAAATCCGCTGGCCTCAAGACCCACATCGAAACCAGCGGCGCCCATCCGCTCACCGGGGACTGGGACTGGATTACCCTGAGCCCCAAGAAATTCAAGGCCTGCCGCGAGGATGTCTACCCCCTCGCTGACGAGCTCAAAGCCATCGTGTTCCACCGAAGTGACATGGACTGGGCTGCAGAGCACGCCTCCAAGGTTCGCCCTGACTGCGCCCTCTTTCTGCAACCTGAATGGGACAAACGGGACGACGCCACCTTTTGGATTCTGTCCTGGATTGCCGGGAGACCCGGGTGGCGCATCAGCCTTCAGACCCACAAATACATCGGGATTCCCTGACTACTGGCCCAGCCAGTCTACTCCTTTCGCCCCTTTGCGCAACCATTCCAAGGTCTGGCCTTGGCGAGACTCCGCTGGAGGCTGGTGGTCGTATTCCCAATGGGCACGCGGGGGCAAGCTCATGAGGATGCTCTCGGTTCTTCCACCTGATACCAAACCAAAACGCGTCCCTCGATCGTGCACCAAATTGAATTCAACGTACCGTCCGCGCCTCAACCCCTGCCAAGCAACGTCGTGTTCATCCACGAATTGCTGGAAAAAAGGCTCGGCTCGAGCACGATAGATTTCGGCATAGTGCATCGATAGATCCCGACAGAAAGCCAATGCATCCTCGCGGTTGACCTCACCATCACGCCCCATGTGGTCGAAGAAAATGCCGCCCACGCCACGTGATTCGCCTCTGTGGGGATTGTGGAAGTAGCGGTCCGCCCACGATTTGAAACGGGAGTAATCTGCCACGGCATGCCGGTCGCAGATGACGTTGAGGTCCATATGAAATGCCTTGGCTTCTTCGGGGATGATGTAATGAGGGGTCAAATCAATGCCCCCACCAAACCACCACGTCCCATCATCCAAGGTGAAATACCGAACATTCATGTGAATGATGGGAACGTGAGGGTTTCCTGGATGCAGTACACTGGAGACACCTGTCGCCGCAAAACGCGAGGCTTGGGTCCCCAACTGGTCTGCGAGGGCTGCATTGACCGGCCCCTCCACTGCAGAAAAATTCACGCCCCCCTTTTCAATCACGGCGCCCTCCATGAGAATTCGGGTATCTCCGCCGCCGCCGTCGGGCCTGTCCCAAACATCCCGCTGAAGCTTGACCTCCCCATCAAAGTCCCGCAGGGCAGCAACCTGCGTCTCCTGCACTTCACGGAATGTACTTTGGACTTGGGCGAGAAAGCGAAGGTCCATCAAGGCCTGTTGCTGAATCGATTCACTTCCACCCATTGAAATCCTTCTTGGCACAAGATGCGGCCTGCCGAATTCACAACTCCGCCTCCCATTCCATCATGCGCCCGCCAATCAAATATGTGCAAGTGCCCCTCCGCCTGCTTTGCCGGCTCCATCAATGCCTCACCGGCGGTGAGATTTTCGACCCAGCCCTTGCCATGACCCGCTGTCCAAAGCAACACATCTGACAGCAGGTCAAATGCCATCCAAGCATAGGGACCCGGGTCTCCTCCCCTTGACCAAGCCAATTCGCGGGCATGACAGAAATACGCGGAATCAACCGCATGGATCCGGGATGAATCCGCTGGCGTATCATACCCATCTACCACAGTGAACCCCACACGTTCTCTCAGGTCATGATCAAGAAAGTCAAAGTCCTTCCACGCCGCATCCGCATACAACCTGAAGTCGAGCGAGTCCCCCAATTGAATTTCTGTCTGCAACACGCCTGCCAGCGATCGATTGGCCTTGCCTCCAGGCACCACGAGCACGTTGCGTCTTACATCCGTCAATGAGTCCCTCAGCGTACCCAATCCCTTGGACTGAACAGACACCTCGCTCAAAATCAGTAGACTGTCCTTTACTTCCAGTTCCTCCCAAGCCCTGCGAAAGGCATCTTCCGCATCCAGGTTGCGGATGTCTCCCGTTGCCAACATCAACACCCGCTCTCCACGGTGTTGGGAGGCGACATGGGCCGCCAGCCCTCGCATCCGATCCTTGACTTGCACGTAGGGCATGACCACGCCCGAGCGTCCTTCAGCCAGCCCACCCCCGAGGTCCGTCAGGGCCGCGTGAACCGCACCCTGCATCGGCAACCAACGCTCTACTTCTTGGAACCGCGAGCGGCGCAATGGCCCCATCGCGACATCCACCGGCCCTCCCAGAACGCTCAGGTCCCCCTCCGAACAAAGCATCTTTCCGGAAGTGTCCCTCCCTGAGTCGAAGAATCCCACTTTGTAGTGAGCACCCCGAAGCCCGTCTGATTCCAATGCGAGCCGAATGCCTGCTTCACAGTCCCTGGCGATCTGCTGCAATCGCATTTCTTGACCGCTCAGGCTGTCCCTGCCCGAATGAAAGGGAAGAAAAACCGCAATCCGCAGCGTATCCATCGACCAGGTAGGAGGTTTTGGTCGGGGACGCATCTGATCCACGTATTCGGGCACCTCCCGATTTGATTCCTCTCGTTTCTCACCCGCGGTCCCTTCTCCGGATGTCCTCAGATCAGGCACCACGGGTGGAACCGTATCCTCCTTGACCTCCTCAGGAATCGATGCAGGGATGCGAAGCACGTCCCCTTTCCGGATGCCACCTTCCGCCCAGGGATTCAAATCAAACAGGGCATTGAGGTCCACGCCATATTGCTTGGCGATCCCGTAGGCCGTCTCCTTTCGCTGGACCGTGTGGGTTCCTGCCGGCTGGGCCCAGAGAAGGGCCGACCAAAGCCCCAGGAAGCACAATGTTCCGCGCAAAATTCCCGCCTTCATTCCCATTCGATGGTGGCCGGGGGTTTGGAACTGATGTCGTAGACCACGCGGTTGATCCCGCGCACTTTGTTGATGATGCTGTTGGACACCTCCGCAAGGAACGCGTGAGGAAAATCCACCCAGTCGGCGGTCATTCCATCCGTGGAACTCACCGCCCTGAGGGCCACGGCCTGCTCGTAGGTCCGCTCATCCCCCATGACACCCACGCTTTGCACGGGCAACAGAATGGTACCGGCCTGCCAAACACGGTCGTAATGACCGTGTTCACGTAGCTTGTCAATCCAGATTCGGTCGGCGTCCTGCAACAGTCGCACGTTGTCGGCGTTGACCTCACCCAGGATTCGGATGCCAAGCCCCGGTCCAGGAAAAGGATGTCGGCCCAACAACTGTGCGTCGAGGCCCATTTCACGCCCCACCCGGCGCACTTCGTCCTTGAACAACATGCGCAGGGGTTCCACCACGGACAACTTCATGTAATCCGGAAGTCCGCCGACGTTGTGATGGCTTTTGATGGTGGCACTCGGACCACCTGTGGCGGAAACGCTCTCGATGACATCCGGATAGATCGTCCCCTGACCCAGCCACTTCACATCCTCGAGCAGACCGCTTTCGTGATCGAACACATCGATGAACGTCGCGCCGATGGCTTTCCGCTTCCCCTCCGGATCTGAAACTCCGGCCAATGCCGCATAGAACTGATCTGCCGCACGAACGCCTTTCACATTGAGGCCCATCCCCTCGTATCCCTCGAGCACCTCTTCAAACTCATTCTTTCGAAGGAGCCCGTTGTCGACGAAAATGCAATGCAAACGATCCCCGATGGCCCGGTGCAACAGCATCGCGGCCACGCTGGAATCAACGCCTCCACTCAATCCCAAGACCACACGGTCCTCGCCCAACTTGTCCTTCAAGTCCTGCACGGTGGTGTCGACGAAATGTGCCGGCGTCCAATCCGCCGAACAGCGGCAAATGCCATGAACAAAATTCCGCAGCAGCGTCAACCCCTCTTCGCTGTGATAAACCTCCGGGTGAAACTGTATGCCCCAGGTCGGCTCGTCATTCATTGCAAACCCGGCAAACTTCACGTCGGCCGTGGAACAAGTGATGCGGGCCCGATTTCCAGCGGACTGTATGGTGTCACCGTGGCTCATCCAGACCGCCCTGCCTTCTGTCATGCCCTGAAAAAGAGGGTCGGATGTGTCGATGTGATTCAAATGGGCCCGGCCGTATTCCCTGCTGTCACTGGGCTCAACCGAACCGCCGCCATCGTGGGCCAACCACTGGGCCCCAAAACACACACCCAACACAGGCCATTGTGACCTGACGCCATCCAAGTCAGGAACAGGGGCATTCACATCCCTGACGCTGTGGGGGCTACCCGAAAGGATGACCCCTTTCCAACGCCGACCTTGCGGATCATCCTCCGGCGACGTCTCAAGCAGTTCGCGCCAATTGCCGTTCCACGGCTTGATCTCAGCGAACGTGTTCAACTCGCGCACCCTCCGGGCAATCAGCTGCGTGTATTGGGAGCCAAAATCGAGAATGAGGATGCTATCCATGGATGGGTCTCGTGTACCTGCGAAATTAAGGGTGGCATGATGCCCCTCAAGGTCAACGCATCCATCGAATCGGTGTTGTTTTGCACCAATCATGCACGATTCAAACCTGGTTCACCCCGACTCCCCTTCCGCCCTGCCTTTGCTGCCCAACCTGCATGGCCGCCACCTCATTCTCGGAAGTGCTTCTCCCAGGCGCAAGCAACTGCTGTCCATGCTGGGGCTCCCCTTCGAAGTCCGCCCCTTGGATGTGGAGGAAGTCTATCCCCACTCACTGAAGGGACCAGAGATCCCGCGCTATCTGAGCGAATTGAAGGCGGTGGCTGCGCGCCCCCACCTGAACGAATCCGACATTCTGATCACGAGCGACACGGTGGTTCAACTGAACGGCGACACCCTGGAAAAACCTGCATCTCATGAAGAAGCGGTCCACATGATCATGTCGCTGTCCGGCCAAACCCATCAAGTGGTTACCGCATTTTGCATCATAGACGGAAGGACACCCGATTTGCTCCAAACAGACCACGACATCACTGAAGTGTCCTTTGAACACCTTTCTACCGAATTCGCGGATCATTACGTCAAAAACCACCAACCCTTTGACAAGGCAGGGGCCTATGGCGCACAAGATTTGATCGGCGCATGCGCCATTCATACCCTAAAAGGGAGCTATTACACTGTAATGGGACTCCCTATGCACAAAATTTTTTCCGCCCTGTATTCCCTTGATTGACTTAGGCTGAGAACCCATCGGCGGGTTTTTCGTTCACTTTTTTTGCAATTTTATTGAACACGCTGCGGGCCCTACGGTTCTTCTGTGTACGTTGAACACGTTCAAAACCACACACACAACATGAACCTCGCATTAATTGCTGCCGACATGGTCGGCGTTGTTGATCTCAGCAATCCTTCTGACATCACCACGATTACCAGCTTCACTTTCTTTGTGGGCTGCATGGCCATGATGGCCGCCTCCGTTTTCTTCTTCTTCGAGATGTGGAACGTCGACAAGAAGTGGCGTACCTCACTCCTTGTGAGCGGACTGATCACGTTTATCGCGTTCGTCCACTACTACTACATGAGGAGCTACCACTTCGCCACGGGTGAAAGCCCAACGTTCTTCCGCTACGTTGACTGGACCCTGACGGTTCCGTTGATGTGCGTTGAGTTCTACCTCATCACGAAAAAGGCCGGTGGAACCATGGGTCTTATGTGGAAACTCATCGTGGCTTCCGTCATCATGCTGGTGACCGGATACCTTGGTGAGACCATCTACAACACGCCCAGCGGCAGCTGGGTCTGGGGATTGCTCTCCGGCATCGCTTACTTCTACATCGCCTACCTCGTATGGTTCGGTGAAGTGAAGCAGTTGGCGGACAATGCCGGTGGCGCCGTTGCCCAGGCCAACAAGGTGTTGGCATGGTTTGTCCTTGTCGGATGGGCCATCTACCCCTTGGGCTACATCCTCGGAACCGAGGGTGGTCTGTTTGGCATGAAGATGGTGGCCGACGCACAGGCTGCACAGGCTTCCATGGATGTTGTCTACAACATCGGTGACGCCATCAACAAGATCGGATTCGGTCTGGTGATTTACGCTTTGGCCGTCAAGGACGGAGCCAAGGGCTGATCCCTCCGCAATCCAGCAAGGAAACCGGGCCCATCCCCTTTTCGGGGGTGGGCCTTTCCTTTGCCCCATGGCCGCTCCTCCCTCCCGCTTCTTTGAAGACCCGCACCGCGTCCGCCGTTGGACACTGGGGCTTGTCATCGGTGCCGCGCTGGGCTCCCTCGCCTTGGCCCGTTTGTGGCCAGAGGGGCAAGTCGGAATCGCTGTCGTCCTCATCCTGGGACTGGGACTGCAGCACGGCGCATTGGACCACATTCTCCATGCACACATGCACGGTGACCCCGAGGGACCACTCCGACAGTCATTTGCCTTGCCGTATGTCGCCGCCATTGGCTTGGCATGGATGGCTTTTGAATGGGCACCCCCCATCATGCTGGGCTTGTTCCTCGCGGTCAGTGCCTACCACTTTGGAATGTCCCACTTGCGCGTGGATGCCATGCGCCATGCCGCCCAACCATCGGGCACAGCTGGAACTACACTGGGGGCCGTCGTGCTCGCACCCATGATCCTCCGTCCCGATGCACTCGAAGTTCTGGCCATTTACGGATGGAACATCTCCCTTGGCTTCGGGGGGCCATGGCTCCCTTTGCAACTGGCTTCAGGAGCGGCGCTTCTGTTGACGGCCGTTCTGCACATGCAATGGCGGACCGGATGGCTTCCGCTTTCAGGCGCATTGCTGGCTTGGTGTGTAGACGATTTGCTTCTGGCTTTTGCCCTGTACTTCACTTTGGGACATGCAAGGGAGGCTTTTTTTGAAGAGTTCAAGGAGCGACAATCCGTATCCACGCATTTCCGCAATCTCTACCTGCGCAGCCTGCCTTTGACCGCTGCCTTTGCCGTCATGGCAGGTGCAGTGCTGTGGGCAATGCACGCTGGCACGCTGGCGGAACGGACCGCATTGAGCTTTTTGCTGGCAGGAACCTTGCCCCATATTGCTGTCCTGGAGGGCTGGGTCACCGCCCGCTTGCGTTGACAGAAAAACCAGCCAGCCAAGGCAAGGCAAAAAAGTACCAGATGTTGTCTTTTATTTGTCCCAAATCGATTCACATGAAATATTTGCCTACCCTCGCCCTGTTCGGGCTGATCATCGGCCTCGCATCCTGCAGCCAGGACACCACTTGTACCTGCGAGATTGCCGGAGAGACCACGACCTCAACCTGTGAGGGCTGCACCGGAGATGACCTCGAAGCATTCGAAGCAGCCTGTACCGCAAGCGATGCCGTTGCTCAGATTGCGGGCGGAAGCTGCAGCATCGACTGACCCGAATGCATGACAATCAAAGCAAAGGCGCCCTACAGGCGCCTTTCTTTTTTGGTGCACTCAGGGAATCAACCGCACCTGACCGTCACCGTCCTGCACTTCCCCGATCGGTTCGGAATGGCATTCTTCAGCGGCGAGCAACGCTCTCACCGCCGCTGCGGAATGGGGCGCGACCGCAATGAGCAAGCCTCCACTCGTCTGGGGGTCACAAAGCAGATCCCGATCGAATTCAGAGACCTTCTCCACCCTCAAATTCATGCCATAACCCGCAAAATTCCGCCGGGTCCCTCCAGGTATGCAACCCATGGAATGGTAAGCTTCCAATGCCAGACGGTCCAAGGAGGGCAATGCGGAAGCGCGAAAGACCAAATCCACTTGGGTCGCGCGGGCCATTTCCAGACCGTGCCCCGCCAATCCAAAGCCGGTTACATCCGTCATGGCATGAACGCCATCCACCTCGCCCAATGCAGCGCCCACCTTGTTCAGGCGCATCATGTTTTCCGCAGCAGCCTGGAGGTGGGCCGGCTGGACCACGCCCTTCTTTTGTGCAGTGGTCACCATTCCAACGCCCAGAGGCTTCGACAGGAAAAGCCTGTCTCCTGCCTGGGCTCCACCATTGCGTTTGAGGCGTGCAATGTCCACGCGCCCTGTCACGGCCAGACCGAAGATGGGCTCGGGCGAATCGATGCTGTGCCCGCCTGCCAAGGGAATGCCGGCCTCGGCGCAGATGGAGCGGCCGCCTTCCAGTACCCGGCCCGCCACCTCGGGGGCGAGCTTGTCCACGGGCCACCCCAATATGGCAATGGCCATCAAAGGTTTGCCTCCCATGGCGTAGATGTCACTGATGGCATTGGCCGCGGCGATGCGACCAAAGGAATGCGGGTCGTCCACGATGGGCATGAAAAAGTCAGTGGTCGAGACAGCAGCCGTGCCGTCGCCGAGATCGTATACCGCCGCATCGTCGCGAGCGCCATGCCCCACCAACAAGCGCGGGTCGTCTGACTGCGCGCCCAACGCGCCCAGGATGCGATCGAGCACGCCCGGGGCAATCTTGCACCCACAGCCCGCACCGTGGCTGTATTGGGTCAACTTGATGTCTTGCATGGTGCAAAGGTGACTCAGAGGCCCATCGAATCGGCAACCTCCACGAGGCGTCCAGCACATTCCTCTATGGAAAGCCCCTGCAGCTCCACTGGATGGCGCCGATCGCCGGCCCGCTTCTCCAGTCCGTGCTCGTAGGTGCGGTCATAATACTGCAGGGCGATGCGCGCGGCAGTGGACAGGTCCTCCTTATCCAACGCCGCCAGTGCCGTTTCCGTTTCGGTGCCTCCCAGCTCAGCGCGAATGGCTTCGAAACCCTTGCGCAACAACCCTAGATCAAAGGCGCCGTACATGTCCACCAGGTGGGCCACCCTGTCTTCCACGCTTCGGACCATCTCCAATGCAGGGCATGCAATCATGCGCTTGTAGAACGGCTCGGGCAAGTGAACGAGTCCGATCCTCCGGCTCTCATTTTCGACCCAAATGCGCCGTCCATCATCCAGATCGGTCAAGCACTCGGCCAATAGGTTTCGGAAATGCTCGGACGTCGGTTGGGGGTGACGCTCCAAATTCCCAAAGGCGGATCCAAAATGACGCGCAAGGGCTTCGAGATCCAAGACCTGTTCACCAGCAGCCCGAAGCGCCTGCAGCACTTGCGTCTTGGCCGAGCCCGTGTATCCTCCGATGCGCACCAAAGGCCAATTCCGCCCCATGAAACCGGGAAGGGTCTGCTTGTATGCCTTGTACCCTCCTTCGAGGAGGATCACAGGCAACCCGGCCGTCCGAAGCAACCACCCCATGGATCCCGAGCGCATTCCGCCGCGCCAGCAATACATGTGAATGGGCCGCCGATCCGGCTCAGCATGGAAGAGCGCCTTGGCCCTCTGCACGGTTTCCACCATCCTCGGACCAATGAAACCCAGGCCCTTTTCTACGGCTTCTTCTCGGCCAACCTGCTTGTAGATGGTCCCCACCTCTGACCGCTCCGCATCGCTGAACAAGGGAAAGGAGAGGGCGCCGGGAATGTGGCCATCCTCAAACTCCCCGGGCGAACGGACATCGAGCAACAGCGCCCCCTTCCCACGCGCTCCCGCCAGAAACGCTTCTACCCCCACCTTTTTTTCGGGAACCGCCATGGGCGCAAGTTAGAGCGGGGTGGCCACGGCGTGGCATGATGCCTGCTCATCCTTGGCTTGGGCATGTCAATTCGGGATGCGACGGGGCATGAACCCAGTCCGGTTGGAGCCGAGCATACGCCTGAATTCAACCCTCTGTTGCGGTGCTCAAAGGCGTTCAGAATCTTCCCACAAGTGGGCGACCCGGCGGGCGGTAATACAGACGATCAGGCGGTCGCGGGAAGCTTGAAATCAAACAATCCCTGCCGCAAATGATCCGGTGAAGCCTCAAAACCCCACCCCAGCAAGGCTCCGACGACCTCATCCCGGGAGAAATCGACATGGCGGGATTCCGAAGCACCCCAATCGTACACATGGCGCGGCAACCAGGACTCTTGGGCCAATCGCGCGAGCATGGCCTCCCCTGTATCGACCACGCCGTTGCCCCGAATTTCGAGCAAGGCACCCAGGTCTTCGAGCAGGGACTCCTTGTCTTGGGCAAAGGGCGCCTTTTCTCCGGGCCTGATTTCATCCAGGAAGGCATCAAAATGCGCCACGTTACCATCTTCGAAATAGCGGAAACACGCCCGCTGGAGCCAGAGGTCACCGAAGAGGATCTGCGCCAACCAATACTGCGTCCAAGCGTTCCAACTGCTGAACTCTGCCATGGAAGCATAAGCCTTGGAAATGGTGGCATCCGAGTGCTTCCACTGGGTGCGGTGCAGCAATTCCATGCGCGCAAAGGCCGCAGTGGAGAAATCCCCGGGGGCCACGGGCCCCTCCTCCTTGCCAAAGGCGGACAACAAATGCCGTGCTCCGAAATACACACTCTCAAATGTGTGGATCAAGCCGTTGGAATAGAGGGGGTCGACGAACCCGAACGTACCCGGCGCGGTAAAGTGCCGATCGCCTACCGATTGACGCGAGGCGTATTGAAGGCGACCGGTTCGCTTGAAGGGCATGGTGACTTCGATGCCTTCCAAGTGCCGCTCGATGTCCGGAAAACGGGAAATGAAGGCCCGAAACTCCTCCTCTGGTGAGAGGTCGCTGTTTTCAGGGTGCTTTCGGGGATCGAGCATCAAGCCGATGCTCGCCTTGCGCGAAGAGGAACGGGCGAAATTGTCAAAGGGGATGACCCACATCCATCCACCGTCAAAAACGTGGTGAAAGGTTCCCTCATGCCACTGCCTCCCTTGTGAAGGGGAGGCGATGAGGTGATCAAAAGGCTGCAAACCCTCGACATGGGCAAACAGGGTGCGGCTGTGCGTCATGGCTTCCGGAGCACCGATGCGGTACCCCTGCTGCTCGACCAGCTTGGAGCCCCGACCCGAAGCATCCACGTAATACTCCCCATGGTATTCGTTGAGGGGACAAGAAACCATCACACCACTGGCACCGATGTGGACATTCGTGATGGGGGTTTCCTCGACATAATCCGCACCGTATTGAATCGCAGCGTCGAGCAGGAACTGATCCACCTCCTCGCGGTACAGATGGCTTTCACTGTAGAAGGGCAAATGCGGAGGCACAAGCTGGTGAAGCTTGGATGCTTCCAGTGGCACCCCTTCTGTGTGGTGAGCAAACCCGATGCTGTGCTTCAGGCCACATGAAGGGGTGATGTTGTCTACGATGCGGTCGGCGTGACTCAAATGTCCGATTTCGGGAATTCCGAACCGCTCACCAATGATGAAAGGCCAGATCGCACTCTGAGGCAGCAAGGCCTCTCCCAAGGCAAATCGAGGGTGCTTGCCCCGCTCGATGATGAGGACTTTCAGACCGGACTTCGCCAAAATGGAAGCCATGGATGTACCATAAATACCGGAGCCAGCGATGATGACATCGTATTTCTTAAGTGGGTCTTGCATGAGCGAGAGGTAAAGGGTGACTCCTAAATTTCGGAAGACTTGCCCGAAACCCAAATGACAATCGTCATCAGGCCCCGGGAATGTGGGCATTGGGATTTTTGGCGTGATGGGGTTGGTACATTGGAGCTTTGAAGTGAAATTGAATCCATGTCGCTGACCCGATGGTTCATTTACTTTGGAATGTGGAATGTGGCAGCAGCGCTGCTCTTCACCTCTGTCCATGAGTTCATGGAGTATCCCATGGTGGATCTCCCCCTCTACATTTTCATTCTGGGATTGATCGCTTACCCCTTTCTGAACAGGATTGTGCTGCGGCGGTCGCCCGCTTCTGTGGGATTGCTCCCCCGCTGGGTCCAGGGTTTCCACTGCCTTTTCTGGGCGGAAGCGGCGATGGAAGCGGTGATATTCACCTGGCTGGACTTTCACAACACGCCGGCCAACGACCCTTATTTCATGGTGTTTTGGATTTGCATCGCAGCTTGGTTCCTGGGGGGGTGGCCTTGGCTGGCCTTCCGTCAAAGGACGCGTCGGTCCCCATTGAACTCAGCGCAATAGCAATCGGGCTTTCTGCACCGCGTCACCGACCTGGAACCGGACGGCATAGACACCCGACGGCCAGTCCGAACAAGGCAAGGCCAAAGGAAGTGCCGTTTGCGCCTCTTCCCAGACCTTGATTCCGGCTGCATTGAAGACGGCAAGGGTCCCCTGTCCCTCTCCGCGCACCTGGATGTAATCGGCGGGACGGGCAGGATTGGGAACAATTGAAAGACCGGACTGGACCGGACGGGGCAAGGGAGCAACAGAGGAAACCCCATTGTCCGCATCGCCTTCCGTTGGTGGCCAAGGCGCAATGGGCGCGGCAATGGTACAGTTGCCGCCCGCAGCCAACAGCAGGTAATCACCCGGCACCCCCGGCGTGAAACTGGGGCCCTCTCCCACCCATTGACCATCGAGGTACCAGGCGTAGGCCAAAGGAATGGGACTGCCTTCCTGTTGGGCCAAGAAACCCTCCTCACTGGCAACCACCGATATCGTGGCCCCACCGAGACAAGGGCCGAATTGCGCGAAGAAAGTATCGTCATCCTCGAGCGACAATTCCAGCATGGGCTGGGAAGCGTCGACCAGACCGAGGGCAGTGTGCAAGTTGTTCTGCCAACCGAGAAAGCCCTGTCCGGGATGGGGAATGGCAGAAATGCGGAGGGGGCACTCTCCGAAATACCGCCCCGTCCAGCCTGTTTCCAGCCCCGACATGCCGTTGACCTGAACCTCACCTGCAAAGGGAGCCGACCAATCCACCGTGAGGATTTCAGGGTCCGAGAATCCGAAATGCTGCTGCACTTGATCCCGCTCCGGAGCAATGCGCTGGGCGTTGTGGTTGCTCATCAAGTCAAGGCGCTGGTGCCAATAGGACAAAGAGGCCGGTGAATTCCAGCGGTTGATGTGCCTGGCCATGACCGGTGCAATGCTCTGAGCAGCGGCATCCAGACCGGCGTCGAAACGAACCGGATCAAAAACGGTCTCCAGCAGGTCACACGTTCGGGTGGCAAAAGCACACCCGAATTCTGCGTCTGCCACCATCTTGATGAAGAGGTCGTTGAACCGGGAATCGTAAGGCGGATTCAACGTCAGCGAGAGGTAGTCCTCCCAGGGGCTCGTCCCCCACGCACCGAAGCAGGCATCCGTATCGTAGAGGATGGCCCGCCAGCGCTTGTCCTCCTCGGCTGCCCGGAACATCTTGATGTTCTTGGTGCCCCAGGGCGCCGTGATCCAATCCACGTTCTGCCCGTGGATCTGGAATATGAAATAGTCGATGAAGGAGGCGACGTCGATCTGCTCCTCGAAGGCGTCGTGGAATGCCGCGGAACCACTGGGCAACAGCAACAAGGGATCCATGCAGGCCTCGAATGCGCTGGGTGCGCCGGTGAGGGTCTCCCATTGATTGACCATGTCCACGCCGTCCTCGTCCCATCCGAAGTTGTCCTCCACGAACTGCTCATCGGACTTCTCCCGGGCGCCGTAAGCACCCCAGTAATCGCCATTGAGGTAGACTTCCACTGGGCGCCAGCCGGAGGCCACGGCATGGGTTTCCAATGCCAGCTCTCCGTAGAAGGCATCCTGGATCTTGTTTTCCCAGGAGGCCTGACCGCCGTTGCGCAAATTGAGGTTACCGAAGGCTTCGATGCCCGGTTTGGAAGCAAAGACGGCATGCTCCAGCGGGCCCGTGTAGCGGGGCTTGAAGTCCAGGCGGAAGGAGCGCTGGGGCTCTGCACGGGACCATCCGCCATGGATTTCCAGATCAAAGCGCGCCTCTGCCACCGGTTCGCCATCGCCATCGAACCACTCCAAGCGGCTCTCACGGGACCAAGGTTGCCAGAAATTGGCGCCCATGTGCGGGTAGTCCTGTCCGGCGTTGGGGCCCATGACGTAAATGCCGGTGTTCCAATCCCAGAGGTGGTCGGGATCGGTAATGATGCTGACCGTCTGCAATCCGCTTTGCGGCTCCCCGATGAAATAGGAACGGTCCACCGTCGCGCTCGGCAACGCACCCTCTGCGAAAGCACGGATGCTCAGGACCGTGGTTTCGTCGGGATTCCAGAAACCGGTGAATACCGCAGACGACGGCGTGGGCTCCGACCCGTCCGTGGTGAAACGCAGGGTCATGGTCGGCGTAGGTTGACCTGGAGGCCCGGAGAAAGTTCCGACCGAAGCAGAGACCGTCGGATTGTTGTACCAGCCCGAGGCGGGCTGAACGTTCGGCGCTGGGGCGATGAAATTGTAGCAGGAGCCGCTGTTCGGTGCGCCCGGTGTCGCTGTGTTCGAGAAGCACCAATTCGACCCCGAGCCCCGCCGCAAAACGATGCCGGAGCGCAGCTCTTGTGGCAGGGAGGCCACATCCAACAGCTCGCCGTCCGCGGTGGAAAGGACCACGGGTTCGCCCGGTTTGAGCTTGAAATTGGCATGGAATCCATGAGGTTCCGGATTCCACCATCCCGGCAAGGCTCCGTATGGGACCTGGGCCTCAGTGGACCTTCCCAGGGCGAGGAAGGGCCGCGCCGTGAGATCGGAAGAATTGGCTCCGGCATTGTGCACCTGGACCGCCAATACATTTTGACCCTGGACCAACCACTCCCGGGGATCAAAGGCCACCGCTTCAGGTGTGCCCCCTTGATAGAGCGCTGCCTCCTGGGCGGAACCCGAAAACTGATCGTAGGCCACGGACACCCCCTCCATGTTCGATGAACGTGCCAATTCCCTGCCGTTCAGAAAGGCGATGTAGCCGTCATCATAATCCACAGACAACCACCCCTGGGCGAGCTCTTCCACGTCATTGACCGGAAAGGTGCGCCTCATGAATAGGGTATTGCCTTCGATCTCAATGGCATCGTCTCCATCACCGTAACCCAAACTGCCAGGACCGACTTCCCAATTGGAAGCATCGAACCCCAGGGTCCGCCAGTCCTGGTTCAAGGGGCCTTGGGGAATGAAGTAGCGCCAGTCATCCGTGTCTTTGGCAGGACATTCCCAATGATGAGGGCTACCCACATCCCGCCCTGATGCAAAAACCAGGAAATGACCACCCGGCGCGAGCTCGAGGTCCGGCAGGGCCCATTTGCCCCAATCTTCCGGATCGTCCGACAGCCAGAGGCCATTCAGGGAAACAGGCTCCTCTCCGGCATTGACCAGTTCCACCCAATCTTCGCCGCGACCGAGCGCATCCTCCAAGGTGCCGTATGCATCGACCTCGTTGATCAGGATTTGTCCGAAAACGCTTCCTCCAAAAGAAGCCAGGATGAGCAACAGCGTTGATGCTCTCCACACCCTTCCTCGGTTTCGTTCACGCTCCATGCAGGGAATTTACGGACTGGAGTCCCGCTCGGTTGCATGTCGCAAGAGAGAAAGGCACCAGCGCACCCACCCAGGCCCCGAATCCGTCCTGCCCCTTGTGAACCCTGCATCTGAATCGGCTCAAAACCATGCTGTCATTTTTTTCTACCCCGTGCATGGACGAATGCCGGAAACCTCTAAATTGGAATCATGCCACCACGTTGGGGGCAGCGTTCATTTCATTCACGATGAAAAACGTGTTCTACGGCTTCGACCCCGAAGACGAGGACTTCGACGAGCTCGACGAAGACTTCGATTACGATGGGGACGAGGACCTCGACGACGATTGGTGATCCTCTGTGGACCCAGGTGCCCTGCACCGTTTCATAGCACCGCCCAACTTCGGAATCGGCGGGCGCCTCAGGCGAAAAAACGACTTGACAACCCTGGCCATCGCGGCCGGGGTTGTTGCTTTTGCGGGCCGATTTCAGGTACAAGAGGCGATTTTCCATGAATTGGACCGATTCCCCGGCTAGGAAAGCCTAGATTCGCCGCTCATTACAAGTTTTACCCCATGCAGGGAACAGTCAAATTTTTCAACGACGACAAGGGTTACGGTTTCATCACACCAGATGATGGCTCCAAGGACATCTTCGTTCACATCAAAGCCGTCACCTCCGGTGACATTGCAGACGGATCTTCCGTCAGCTTCGAAATCAAGGAAGGCCCCAAGGGTCTCAACGCCGTAAACGTTCAGGTCCTCTAAGACCTACCCCTGCGCGTACCGATTGCTCTTCCCATTCCGATGGGATTCCGATATTGAAAAGGGCTGGCTTCTCGCCGGCCCTTTTTGCGTTTCAAAAGATCTCGATGGCGGCGTTGATTCATCGCTGCAATTCAGCCAGCATCGCGCCGACGTCACCGTAGAGCTGGGTCATCCAGATCTTGCCGTCGGCATCAAATTCCCAGGCCTCGTAAAGTGAGACTTTGACCGTTTTTTCGGGGACCGATTCAGTAGCGGGGCGTGTGTATGCCCAATCGAAATAGACGCGGACCGAACCATCGGCCTCCTTTGTCTCCGGGTTGACTCCTGGCAACAACACGATGTCGGACAGCAGCTCCATGTCATAGGCAGCCCATGCGCGTTTCCATCCCTTCCAAGCCTGCTCCAACGGAACCGTATCGGTCTGCCCGAAACGGGTCGGCGTCCAGATGGCGCTGTCGGCAAAATGCGTGAGCGCATTGTCGCTCTCGGCGTCGAAATCCAGAATGAGCTGACGGGCGGTTTCAGCGTTGCGCTCGAACAGGGCGGCGGAAGCGGCGTCCTCCTGTACAGGCTGAGGACCCGGGGCAGAAGATGTACCGCAGCCCGAAATGAGAAGGCCGAAACCGATGGAAAGAATGAAAATTCGCATGGAGGTGGTTTGAAGGCAAGGTCACACCCACAGATGTCATGGGCAAGACCGTGGCCATCAGACGTGCGCAGAGGCTGGAAAACGGACTTACTTCACCACGCGGAACACGCGGTTCCCTGCGTGCAGGAGGTAAATGCCCGCCGGTAAATGGCTGAGCCCTTCCAACGTCATGCCGTCCCGAAGGATCCCCGATTGAATCACCTGTCCTTCCAGATTGGCCAAGCGGAATGCCAAGGCCTCGCCTTTTCCTCCTTGCAAGCGCAGGGCATCCTGAAACGGATTGGGAGACACGGTCAAGCTGGACGTGAGCTCCTCTCCCGCTGCGTTGCTTACCGCGGCGCAACCGTCGTTGAAGAATTCCCAGAGGATGCGGCTCGGAGAGACTCCATCCATTTCCTGGCTGAACCACACATGGTCCCCCGGTGCTCCAAACTCCTGCTCCACGGTATACATCGAAAGGCAGGTGCCGTCGTTGCCCCCCGCGTATGCATCGTGCACCACGTTGCCCGCATTGAGTTCAGTGGACACCTGGCTGGACGCGGGAATGCCATTGTGATCGAGCCAAAGGTCCACCACGTCTGCCACTGAAGCGTACCATTCATTGCCATCATAGGGCAGAACCCAGTCGCCCACCCCATGAAAAATGATCACGGGAACGGGATGGGCCGGGTCGCAATCCCCGGCTTCATCCAGCATGGCACCCGACATCACGCCAATGGCCGCCACCACATGCCTCCGTTGCTGTAGCCGGCCAGAAACACCTGATCTGCGGCCACGTAGCCTATCCCCAGGCGGCGTATCGGCCTTCCAAGGACGCCACCGCAATCCCCAAATCCGTGATAGACGATGACCAAGGGATGCGGCACGGCAGCGTCATAACCTGAAGGCACATGCAGGATGTACTCACGGGTGATGGTTTC
>JAURDB010000038.1 GCA_030828175.1 Flavobacteriales bacterium | reverse complement strand
CGAGCCAGACTTTCACTGCTTATGTGACCGATCCCGACGGGTGCGTGGCCTCGGCAGAAGTCACCGTCAACGTCTGGCCCCGGCCCACCGTGGAGGCAGGACCGGACCAGCGGAACGAATGGATGGAGCCCACCTTTCTCTACGGCTCTGTGGACGGCGCGCCCGTAGACTCGCTCTGGTGGAGCCCTTCCGAACCGCTATCGTGTTCCGACTGTCTCATCCCCGAGGTCGTGTTCCAGGAAGATGGCGTTTTCACATTGCATGTCATCGACACCAATGGCTGCCGTTCGGCAGACGTCGTGGAAGTGGAATTCTTGTATCCCCTTTACGTACCCTCGGGGTTCACGCCAGACGCAGACGGAATCAACGATGGTTGGCGTCCGGAAGGCAACTGGCTAAACGGCATGGGCTCATATGTGCTGGGGGCACCCGATCGCACCATTCTCCCGGGCTATCGGGTGGAAGTCTGGGACCGATGGGGAACCCTGATCTGGGCTTCAGAGGATCCCCGCGCTTATTGGAATGGCGGGGTGGGAGGACCCGGAACCACGGCTGAATCCTCTTCCATCGGAAAAGGCCAACATTCAGTGCCCGCCGGTGTCTACACCTGGCGCGTCCTGTTCCCCACCGCCAAGGGCCTCGAGGAACGAACCGGGAAAGTCACGGTCATTCGCTGATTCTGCAATCAGCGCAAAATCAAATCGGTGGTCGCGATGCGCTCGTCTCCATCCACGAGGTGAACGGTATACACTCCTTCTACAAAAGGTGCTGCCGCCGTGAAGAAAATACAGGCTTCCATGCGTTCACCCACGTAATCCAATGTTCTCGAAGCCGAAGCAAAAACACCTGATTCCATGGCGACCGGCTCGCGGTCCCCGGGAGACATCAATTGGCCGTTTGGATCCACCACTTCCAAGAACAAGTTCCGCTCTCCCTTTTCGGCAATCCGGTTTTCGAGCAGCGTAAAGCAAGTCTTGATCATTTCGGTGCGCTTGGCCCGCGAAGTCTCCCGCTGCGCGCCGGTGCTCGTTATGCGGATGGCCATTGGGGTCAAATCCATCGCTTGCAACACACGGCCCGCTTCAATGATTTGTTCCATGTCATCCTGCTTGCGCTCCAGAACATCATTGCGTTCCGTCACTTCCGAGACCTGCTGGGCCATGGCATCCCGCTCCATCTGAAGGGCGATGTTGGCCTGATTGAGGGAGTCAATCGTTACGACATAGCCCTGCATGATCTTGCGCAAAGTCTCCGTTTCCTTCTTGAGTTTGGAAACGCTGTAATTGCGATCGCGCACCTTTTTGATGAGTCCTTCAATCTCACTGCGCTGTGCCGACATCTCGGCCATCATCAGGGAGTTCTCCGTTTGCAGGGTGTCGTAACTGAACCTCAACTTTTGCAGGTCGAGCTCCAATGACTGCCTTTCAAGTTCTCCGCTGTTGATCTCTTCCGTTTGCACTTCTATGGTATCTCCCTGTTGGGACACCTTGAAACCCAGGTATCCCGCTGTGCAAGCCAAAACGGCGATGATGATCAGATAGGTAGAGCGCTGTTCCATACTGTGAATGAACGCAACAATCAGGCCACTTCGCATTTCACATCGGAGCGAAACCCACAGTGCATCGTGCGTTCCCTGATCATCGCATCAAAGGATAGAAAGCATCACGGGTATGAATGATCCTGTGGCCATATCGATTGCGCAATACGGCCAGAACATCAAACCGTACTTCCAACCCTTGATCTGGGTGCTGCGCCAAAAAGACCCGTGCCGCCCGAATCAGCCGGTCCTGTTGGGCCTTCGAGACCAATCTGTGCCAGCCTGCTTGAACCGGCTCGCTGCGTGTCTTCACCTCCACAATCACAATCCACGGACCGTCCAGCGCCACCAGGTCCACTTCCAGGTGGCCCCTTCGCCAATTCCTTGCCAAGATTTCCCACCCCGACTTTACCACGTGTTGAACCGCCACCTCCTCACCCCATCTGCCCACACCTTGTCTGTATGATTCCATGCCGTCAAGTTGGGTCGCCCGGATGCGCCTCGACCTTAATTTCGCCTGACAATGCACGGACGACGGCCCCTAATTCGCCAACGCTTCCCCTGCCTATGGGCTTGGGGGGTGTTCTTTTGCGCCTTGGCCGTCCCGCACAAAGGGCATTCCCAACCGAACAGCCGTGCCATGGGACAAGCCATCGGTTGGGTGGACACACCCCTCGCCCATGCCAAGTGGTACGTCCACTGGGGATACCACCGCGCTGAATACGGTCGAACCGACCTCCGTTTGATCGCGCCCGGAGTGGACCTCACCCTGCATGATATCAAGGCCACAGACATGCCTTCCGCATTTGATCCTGCCGTTCATCTCAACCCCGCCGCCTTCACCATTCCACAATTCAATGCCCGCATAGGAAGAAAAATCCGAGACGGAGAAGTTGTTCCGGGGGCCACTTGGGTGAGTGCGGGTTGGGACCACCTCAAATACAAGGTTCCGCATACTGTACATACAGCCAGTGGCTACGCAGACAGCACCCTTTATGACATGAGTCCTTTCGATTGGGCGTGGCGCGACTACAACTTCGAGCACTCCGATGGAATGAACTTCATTCGCATCGCCTTGGAGAGAAATTTTGAATTTGGCCGTGCTGCCAGGACCCGACAAACCTGGGACACCGCCAACCGCAAATGGCGGTTTGGTTTGCAAACAGCAACCAGTGTTGGAACCGTGCTGTGTGCAACCGATGTGCGCTGGCAAGGCGTCCGAACCAAACACTACTGGAGCATCAGCGGTTGGGGTGTGAGCACCAGTGCAGGCGCATGGTTACAATGCGGTCGGTTCCGTGTTTTGGGACGATTCCAGGCTGGCTGGATTCAAATCGGAAACGGCCGATTCCTGGCTTCGCGTGACCTGAGCGGTGAGACGCCCGTAGTGGAGGGCGCCGAAGCCGCATTGCTGGATGCAAGCACCTCCCGCCACGCCATGACGTTCCTGGAACGTTGCATCACCGTGGCCTACATGTTTGGCAAAAAGGGCACCGCCGGAGCGGATGAGCGCATCCGAGTCGGCCCGAGCCGATAAGCCGCAATGCCCCTCCCTATCTTCGCAGGCCATCACGACCCCCTATGTCTGACTCTCCCCGTTCCCGTCGCCCACAGCGAACCGGTCGCTCGACCAACCCGAACCGGAAACGGCCAGACAATGCCGAAGGCGGCGTGGAAAAGCGCGGTTTTGGTACACGACAGTCCCTTTCCGATGCCCAGCTCGAGAAGCGGCCCGGTATGGGAAGAAAAGCCAAGCCCGGCGATAAAAAGGGGAGCGGAGGAAAGCCCGAAGGACGCGGAGGACGGCCCCAGAAGTTTCGTCCCAAGAAAAGGGCACCACTCAAAGACCCTCACGCCCCCATTCGCCTGAACAAATTCATTGCCAATGCCGGGGTATGCCCCCGGCGCGAAGCCGATCTACTGATCACTGCGGGCGCTGTTTCTGTCAATGGAGAGACCGTTACAGCATTGGGCGCCAAAGTGTTGCGGACAGACGAAGTCATGGTGGAGGGGCAAAGAATCAAGCCTGACACCAAGCGGTACCTCATCCTCAACAAGCCCAAGAATTTCCTCGGAACAGCAGGAGACAAACAAGGACGAAGGACGGTCATGGACCTCGTAAAAAACGCCAGCAAGGAAGTGCTTCTTCCGGTGGACAAAATCGAGCGCATGGACACCGGCTTGCTGCTTTTCACCAACGATCCCGAACTCGCGGAACGCATGCGCATGCCCGGCACCCGATTTCGCCAACTCTATCATGTGACCCTTCGACAGAAAGCGCGACAGGAACACCTCAAATCCATGGTCGAGGGGTTCGAAATCGAAGGCCAGCATTACAAGGTGGAAGCTGCAGAATGCGTGGACCCGGAAAAAAAACCCCGGGAAATCGGGGTGGAAATCCATTCCAACCGACCCAAGGCCATCGCTCGGATGCTCGAGCACTTGGGTTATGAAGTCGACCGCCTCGATCGAACGACACTGGGGCCGTTGACGAAAAAGGACCTGCCAAGGGGGACTTGGCGCATGCTCACATCGGAGGAATTGACCCTGCTGCGTATGTCCTTGTAAACGATATTGCATTTCAGTGTCGAACAGCCTCGTCATCATACCGACCTACAACGAGAAGGAGAACATCCCACGGATGCTCGAAACCGTGATGACCCTCCAACCCAAGCAGGGTGGGACGTTCCACGTACTCGTTGTTGACGACGGTTCGCCGGATGGAACCGCTGAGCTGGTGCGGCAAGCGGCAGATCAACATCCCGGTCGCATTCATTTGCTCGAGCGCTCTGGTAAACTGGGCTTGGGAACGGCCTACATCGCCGGTTTCAAATGGGGGTTGAAGGAGGGGTACGAATTCCTTTTCGAAATGGACGCGGACTTCAGCCACAATCCAAAGGACTTGGAGAGATTGCGTGAGGCCTGCATGAACGGGGCTGGTGTCGCCGTGGGGTCGCGCTACACCCCAGGCGGAGGCGTATCGAATTGGCCTTGGCACCGGATCGCCATGAGCTACGGTGCTTCCCTGTATGTCAATACCATTTTGCGCTTGGGAGTGAAGGACCCGACGGCGGGGTTCAAGTGCTATCGCGCCGAAACCCTGCGCACCATCCGATTGGACCACATCCACTTCGTGGGATACGCCTTCCAAATCGAGATGAAATACAATGCCAAGCGCCTCGGTTTCCCCATCGCAGAGGTACCCATCACTTTCATCGACCGAGAACTGGGCACGTCCAAAATGAGCCTCAACATCTTCAAGGAGGCCTTTCTCGGCGTTTTGCAAATGCGGCGTTTCGACATTCGCCCAGCTGACGCCGCGAACCCCTCATGACCCACCTTTTCACTGGCGCCACCCTCGTTCACGAAGGCCGCACCGAAACGGCGGACCTGTTGGTGGAAGGCGACCGCATTCTGGCCGTTGGACCCCACCTCCGCGAACATGTGGACCCCGCCACGTCCGAAGCGGCTGCAAACGCGCAAGTTCACGATTGCCGGGGCCTCCATTTGCTCCCCGGTTTGATCGATGACCAGGTCCACTTCCGCGAGCCCGGGCTTACGCACAAAGCCGAAATCGCCACGGAGTCCCGTGCGGCCGTAGCGGGAGGGATTACCTCCTTCATGGAGATGCCCAACACCATTCCGCAGTCCCTCACCCAGGAATTGCTGCAGGACAAATACGACCGCGCCGCAGAAGTCAGCCCCGCCAACTACAGCTTTTACATGGGGGCTTCCAACGGCAACCTGAGCGAGGTACTGAAGACGGACCCTCAGCGCGTATGCGGCGTGAAAGTCTTCATGGGCAGCTCCACCGGAGACATGCTGGTGGACGACGCCAAGGTGCTGGAAGGCATCTTCTCGGAGTGCCCCATGCTCATCGCGACGCACTGCGAAGACGAATCCACGGTCAGGGCCAATGCCGCCGCCGCTCGGGAGCGATTCGGAGAGGACGTTCCCATGGGCCAGCATCCGCTCATCCGCAGCGCCGAAGCATGTTACCGCAGCTCTTCACGGGCCGTTGAACTGGCCGCGCGCACCGGAGCCCGCCTTCACGTGTTGCACATCTCGACCGCCAAGGAGCTGTCCCTGTTCGATGGGGGGATGCCGCTTTCGGAGAAACGCATCACCGCTGAAGCCTGCACCCACCATCTGTGGTTTACCGACGCCGACTACGCCACCCGAGGCAGCCGCATCAAGTGGAACCCCGCGGTCAAAACCGCCGAAGACCGGGCCGCCATCCGCCAGGCCCTCAAACCGGGGGGCGCCATCGACGTGCTCGCCACCGACCACGCTCCGCACACCATTGCAGAAAAAGCCAACGGATACTGGTCTGCCCCTTCCGGTGGGCCGCTGGTCCAACATGCCTTGGTCGCCCTGTATGAAGGTGTGGCCCAAGGCTGGCTCGACCTGACCGACATTCCACGCCTCGCCTCCCATCGCGTAGCGGAGCTCTTCGAAATCCAGGACCGAGGCTACCTCCGTCCAGGTTACTTCGCAGATTTCGTCCTGGTGGACCCCAACGCCTCATGGACCGTCACCGAGGACTCCATCCTCAGCAAATGTGGCTGGTCCCCCTTCACCGGTGACCGTTTCTCCGCCCGCGTGGTCGGCACTTGGGTGAATGGCACCCAAGTCTGGGACGGAGAACGCGTCCTCGAGCCAGAAGCCGGATCGTCCCACGCCGGTCGCCGCATGACCTTTGAGCGATGATGGGACGGCAGTACTTCGGCCTTTGCATTCTGCTGATGCTCGCCATCGCCGGATGTGACCCTCGCTACAAGAAGGACATTCCAGCGCTGCCTGAAGGCATGCTGGACAAGGAGACCTTCATAGAATTGCACGCTGAACTGCAGCTGTTGGAAGCCGCCCACAGGCAGCGCATGTTGCGCGGAGGAGACCGCGATGCCGCAAGGGCCGCACACCGCAAGCGCATCCTGGCAGACGCCGGCGTTACCGATTCGGCTTTCTCCGCTACCTATGACTGGTGGTACAGCCAGCCTGAGGCCCTTCCCGGCCTGCTGGAAGAAGTGCTCACGAAGTTGGACTCCATAGAACGGGCCAGCGCCAGCAATTGATCAGTTGCCCAGCCCGTTTGCGGTCTCTTTTCGGATCACTTCTTCTATGGGGGTAAAAGTGAAATCCGGGAGTGTCGCCTTCAGTTTCGACGTGTCATACCGGTGGTCATTGCGCGTATTGCGCGCCATGTCCCGGGTCAACATGGCCGGCTTGCGAATCAGCATGGACCACACAGCTGCAGCGCGCCATGCCACCTCCAGCATCCAACCTTTCAATGGGCGATCCGGCGCCACGGTGCCCAGTGATTCGGCCACCCAGGTCATGACATTGCGGTAGGTCACGTCTTCCGCCGAAACCACGAATCCCTCGCCCAAGATGCCCTCCTTCCCCTCGTCCGCGAGCGCATCCAAAGCACCGATCACCGCAAGCAGATCTTCCGCTCCCACAAATCCGTTCCCCCCTGCGGGGTGATACCGGCGCCCCTTGGCCGCGCTTCGGTACACCATTCCCGAGCTCTCATCGTATCGAGCGTCACCCAGGATGATGGTCGGATTGACCACAAAGACATCCAGCCCCTCAGCAGCCCCGCGCCAAGCCTCAAATTCTCCCTCCCGCTTGCTCTTTCCGTAAGGGGATGCCCCGACTCCTTCGGCCCAATCCGACAATTCGTGCACGGGCTCTCCCGTATCGGAGCGACCCAGGGCCGCCACAGATGAAACGTGAACCAGCCTTTTTACGCCTGCACCCAACGCGGCATCCACCACATGGGCGGTGCCTGTGGCATTGACCGCCTTCAGCTTCACCTCATCGCCCGGCTGGAAACTCACGCGTCCGGCTGCGTGAAACACCCGGCCACATCCCTCCATGGCTTCCTCGAGGCCGACCACATCCGACAGGTCTGCCTCGCGCCACTCCAATGCCGCCCATGCCGCATCGAATTCCACGCCCAATCGACCCTTTAAAAAGTCCGCCACCCGGTCCACATTGCTCCTCGATCGGCGCAAGGCCACCGTAGGCCAACCCCGCTCCAATCGCCAGGCCAACCGGTACATCCCGACCAATCCGGTGGCGCCCGTCACCAATTCCCGCGAGGGGCCATGCCCCGGTAGTACTTCCGACATCGCCGCCGAAGGTAACTTGCCCTGACCCACCGCACCCGATGGAAGCCTCAGCCCACATACGCCGCATCCTGCAGCGCCTGCCGGACAGTCCCGGGGTATATCAGCATTACGACGCGGACGGCAACCTGCTGTACATCGGCAAGGCCAAGAGCCTCAAGAAGCGGGTGGCCAGCTACTTCAACAAGCAGACCTACGAGAACGGCAAGACCCGCCTGCTCGTGAAGAAGATCGCCGACATCCGCTTCATCGTGGTGGAAACGGAGGTGGACGCCCTGTTGCTGGAAAACAACCTCATCAAGGAGCACCAGCCGCGCTACAACATCGAACTCAAGGACGACAAGACCTATCCGTCCATCGTCATCCGCAACGAACGGTTCCCCCGTGTCCACCCCACGCGCAACGTCGTCAAGAATGGCTCAGAGTACTTCGGGCCATACGCTTCCGTCAAGACGATGAACGCTGTTCTGAACATCGCCCGAAAGCTGCACCCTATACGCAATTGCAGCTACGACCTCAGCCAGAAGAACATCGACGCCGGCAAATTCCGCGCCTGCCTGGAGCACGACCTCGGCAATTGCAAGGCGCCCTGCGTGGGCAAGCAATCCCTCGAGGACTACGACGCCGGTGTTGACGCCATCCGCGACATCCTGAAAGGGAACATCAAGGACCTCACCCGCACCTACGACAAGGCCATGCAACAGGCCGCCGCCGACTTCGCCTTCGAGGCCGCAGAGGAGTTCAAACGGCGCAAGCAGGCCCTGCAGAAATTCCAGGCCAAGAGCACGGTCGTCAACCCCAGCATCCACGACGTGGAAGTCTATTCCGTAGTGAGCGACCCCTCGGCAGGCTATGTGAACTTCATGAAGGTCATGGACGGCGGCATTGTCCACGGACAGACACTGGAACTGCGAAAGCGACTCGAAGAGACCGACCAGGAAATCCTGGAATACGGCATCCTCGAAATCCGAAGGCGCTTCGACATCCACAGTCCCGAGATCTACACCAACCTGCCCGTGCGGCCCATCGTGCAGGATATCAAGTGGCACGTGCCCCAACGCGGAGACAAGAAGCGGCTGATCGAACTGTCCGAGCGCAACGCCAAGTACACCATGCTCGACAAGCGCAAGCAGCAGGAGCAAGTAGACCCAGAAGCTGCGCAAAACCGCATCATGGAGACCCTGCAAAAGGACCTCCACCTCAAGGAATTGCCCGTGCACATCGAGTGCTTCGACAATTCCAACATCCACGGAACAAACCCCGCGTCAGCTTGCGTCGTGTTCAAGAAGGCCAAGCCCGCCAAGGCAGACTATCGGAAGTTCAACATCAAGACCGTCCAAGGACCCGACGACTTCGCGTCCATGGCAGAGGTCGTGCACCGACGCTACAAACGGCTCCGCGATGAAGGCGAACCCCTGCCCCAACTCATCATTGTCGACGGCGGCAAAGGCCAGCTGTCCAGTGCGGTTGGAGCCTTGGAGGAACTCGGCCTGATGGGACAGGTGGCCATCATCGGCATCGCCAAGAAATTGGAGGAGCTCTACTTTCCGGGCGACAGCATTCCCCTTCACCTGGACAAGCGCTCCGAATCCCTGAAGCTGATCCAGCGGATGCGCGACGAAGCCCACCGATTCTCCTTGGCGCATCACCGGAAACGCCGCAGCGCCGCCGCCCTCCACAGCGCCCTCGACGACATTCCGGGGGTCGGTCCCACCACCCGGCGCAAACTCATGGAGGCCTTCGGTACGGTAGATGCCATCAAAGCAGCAGACGAGGCGGCTCTTCTGAAAGTCGTATCACTCAAGGTCGCCCAAGCCATCCGAAGCTGGGCCGCGGAAGAAGACTAAAAACAGCATCCCGCTCAATGCGGGTTGGAGAAGGCCGGATTGTTCAGGAATTCCGTATCCGTCAACGTGTGCAGAAAGGCGATGAGGTCCGCCCGGTCCAGTTCACTCAAGCCCAACCCGTAGTCCACATTGTACTGCATCATGGGGTCGAGCGAGGTGCTCGATACCGCCCCGTGATCATAGTGGTCCAACACCTCCTCGATGTCCGCAAAACGGCCATCGTGCATGTAGGGTGCCGACACCATCACATTGCGCAGGGAAGGCGTCTTGAACTTGCCCAAATCACCGTCTTCGCCAGTTACACCCATGTAACCAATGTCTTCCATATCGGCATCCGCATCGAGGCCATTGTTGGCGAACTGGTGATTGGAGAAATCCAATCCACTATGACAATGGGCGCAGTCTGCACCACTCATCTCCGGGTTGAAGGGGTCGAATTCGTCAAAGAACAACACGCGTCCCCGCTCCTCACTCTCGGTCAATTCCACCTCTCCAAGCAGCCAATGGTCGTATTTGCTCTGGTTGGACACCATCGAAAACAGGAACTGCTCCAATGCCCTCGCCAAAAGGTCCGCAGTGACCTCCTCAGCATCAAAAGCCCGCTTGAATTCATCGCGGTACTCCGTGTCACCATTCAACTTGACGATGACATCCTCCAAACTCTCGTCCATCTCCAATGCGTCCTGAATCGGGTCCAGGACCTGTTCCCGCAGCGATGGTGATCTCCCATCCCAAAAGAAACCATGGCCATGGGACTCTCCATGGTGCAGGTGCCATGCGAGGTTGGACAAAACCATGCTATGACGATGTCCTTCTTCTCCTGCAATCCCAGTGCTAAACACAGCCGGATCGGAAAAATTCCGCGACTGCAAGTGACAATCTGCACAAGCCTGTGTGTTGTCACCAGACAATCTCTTCTCATGAAAAAGCATCCGGCCCAATTCAACCCCTGCTTCCGTCATGGGATTGTCCTCGGGAAGAGCCGGCGGTGGAAAATGACCGATTTCGAGGAAATAAGGGGCAGGATCAAACTCAACCGGCACCCCGGGCTCCGTCATTGCATCGGGCTTGCACCCAACCGACAACACGACCCAAAAGAAAATCAGCGAATGAACCAGACACCTCATCCCTGAATCCAACGCCGCGTTGTTCTGTGAATACCGGAAGTAACGGAGATGAGGAACGCTCCTTGGCGCACATCCACAATGGTATAACGGACCGTACCCTCAGAAACAGAAAGCCTTTGCAACGGACGCCCCAAAACATCGAGCAGCTCTATGTCCGTGGTCGTTGCCAATGGCGCATGAAAAATGAGCTCAGCTCCCCCTTCCAACGACACCAAGTCAAACCCGAACTCACGTGCGGCAGGCGCCTCAATATTCGACGCTCCTGGCAGGCGGAATACATGGTCAGCCAAGTTATTGCAGACCGTTACCGCCTCACCATCCTCTCCATGGTTGATGAGTCCTCCTGCAACGGACAGCGTGTTGTAAAAGCCAAAGACATCCGCCTCCACATCCAAAATCAGCACTCCGTCCTCCACGGACGCAGCCACCTCCATTTGACCCGGGGTGTGGTTGTCGTCACCCAAAGCGTGGATCTCGTGTGCCACCACTCCATTGATGCCCGCTCCACCTTCAAGAGCGATGAAACGATAGCCCGCAGACCATCCCCAATGCATACTTGGCACCTGTGGCGCAAGCGGATGGCCATTGGGCCATGAAGCGGGGTCTGCATGGTTGTTTTCAGGATCGATGCCAACGGAGAACTTGAGTCCCTCCACATTTTCAACCCCCGAAACCTCTCCGAGTGCATGCACCTCGTCCACAAAAGCATCGGCCAGCACGTAAGCCCCTGCAATGGGTGTCTCCTGGCCCCCATCATGCACGATGGTGAACATGCTCAGATAATATTCAAGGCGGTCAATTTCCACCTCCTCTCCAGCGGGTGTGGTCCAGCTTGAACCACCATCAAAATCGTCTTGACCGGCCTTGTGATCAATACGCAATGCGACATCCGTTTGAGCAGAAGCCAAAACCGAAAAAGAAAGGAAAGCGGAAATAATGGGAAGACGCATGACTGCAAACTGTTCTGGAAAGATAAGAAATTTCAGCGAGTTAGCTTTGCCGTATGGACGCGGAACGCACTGAAATAGGCACGATTGGTGAGTTTGGACTCATTGCGGAGCTCACCAAAAAAATCAAACTGCAATCGCCCAGAACCGTGGTAGGTGTGGGTGACGACGCCGCTGTACTCGCCTCCACGGAAAGCGGGAAACGCACTGTCATCAGCACTGACCTGCTCTGTGAAGGGGTGCATTTCGACCTGATGTACGCGCCTCTGAAGCACCTTGGGTACAAGGCTATCGTGGTCAATGTCAGCGATATATGCGCCATGAATGCACGTCCCACCCAAGTTGTTGTGGGACTGGCCCTTTCCAACCGATTCAGCGTGGAGGCCGCCAAGGAATTGTATGCGGGAATGCTCCTGGCCTGCGAGCGCTACAAAGTGGACCTCGTGGGAGGTGACACCACCAGCTCCCGATCGGGCCTCATGATCTCCGTGACCGCCATCGGCGAGGTGGACGAACTCAAAACCACTTTGCGGAGTGGGGCCAAACCCGGTGAACTTCTTGTTGCCAGCGGCGAATTGGGCGGTGCCTTCATGGGATTGCAGGTCTTGGAACGCGAAAAGCACGTATTTGAAGAAGCGCCCGGAGCCCAACCCGACCTGACCGGCTTCGAATCCCTGCTGGAGCGACAGTTGAAGCCGGAGGCGCGGTTGGATGTGGTGGAGGAATTGGCCAAGCTCGATCTCGTGCCCTCCTCCATGATCGACATCTCTGACGGCTTGGCCTCCGAAGCGCTTCACCTCGCAGCAGCTTCCGGCTGTGGCGTCCGCATCTACGAGGAGAAGATTCCCATGAACGAGCAGATGTACGAAACCGCAAGGGCCTTCAATCTGGACCCCACCCTGTGCACGCTGAGTGGTGGCGAGGACTACGAGTTGTTGTTCACCGTCCCACAGGAACGCTTCGAAGACATCCGCAACCATCCCATGTTCTCCATCATCGGACACATGACCGACGATCCCAACGAGCGCGCCCTCATCACGCGAAACGGGATGGAAACCGAGCTGAAAGCCCAAGGTTGGGACGGTTTCAAGGGCGAGGATTGACGCTGCGCACCCCGTTCGCGAACTTTGGCGTTCGTTATCTGGATTGCGTCCAAATAGCGGCGTTACCTTTGTGCCGCATCCCCTCTTTGGGGGATGTTCATTGACCGATCTCATGATCACCGTTCACGAGAATGCACGCGACCAAGTACGCCGCCTCATGGCCGAGGACGGCTGCCCCGAAGGCAGCTTTGTCCGCGTCGGCGTAAAGGGTGGCGGCTGCAGCGGCCTGATGTACGAACTGACCTTCGACCACGAGGAAAAAGAGGGCGACCAGAAGTTCGAAGACAACGGCGTCACCGTGGTGGTCGACCGCAAGAGTTTCCTCTATCTCGTCGGCACAGAACTCCAGTACTCCGGAGGGCTCAATGGAAAGGGCTTCGTATTTCACAATCCCAACGCCAACAGAACTTGTGGCTGCGGGGAGAGTTTTTCTGTATGAAGTCGGAAACCAACCGTATGAGCGCTGCCGAGGAAAATCCGCTGTTGGATGAATTCACCCGCAAGGAGTACGAATTCGGATTCACAACGGACATCGAAGCCGACAAGGTTCCACCGGGGCTCAATGAGGATGTGATCCGTCTGATCAGCGCCAAGAAGAACGAGCCGCAGTGGATGCTCGATTGGCGCCTCGAAGCCTTCCGCATATGGCTCGGTATGGAGGAGCCGGATTGGGCGCATGTCCAATACGAGAAGCCCGACTATCAGGCCATCAGCTACTACAGTGCGCCCAAGTCCAAGGTCCCGCTGGGTTCCCTCGATGAGGTCGACCCCGAATTGCGGGCGACCATGGACAAACTGGGCATTTCCATGGAAGAGCAAAAGCGCCTTTCAGGTGTCGCCGTGGACTTTGTGATGGACAGCGTGTCTGTCGCCACGTCCTTCAAGGACAAGCTGGCCGAACTGGGCATCATCTTCTGCTCGATGAGCGAAGCCATTCAGGAGCACCCTGAGCTCGTGCGCCAACACCTTGGAACGGTCGTTCCCGTCAAGGACAACTTCTTCTCCGCACTGAACTCCGCCGTTTTCACCGACGGGTCGTTCTGCTACATCCCGAAAGGCACGAAGTGTCCCATGGAATTGTCGACCTACTTCCGCATCAATGAAGCGGGCACAGGTCAATTCGAGCGGACTTTGCTGGTGGCAGAAGAGGGAAGCTATGTGAGTTACCTCGAGGGCTGCACGGCGCCCCAGCGCGACGAGAACCAGCTGCACGCTGCCGTCGTCGAACTGAAGGCCATGGACAGCGCGGAAATCAAATACAGCACCGTCCAGAATTGGTACCCAGGCGACGCTCAAGGCAAGGGCGGTGTTTTCAACTTCGTCACCAAGCGCGGCATCTGTGAGACCCGAGCCAAAATCAGCTGGACCCAGGTCGAAACCGGTTCCGCCGTCACTTGGAAATACCCGAGCTGCATCCTCAAAGGAGACGGCAGTGTCGGCGAATTCTACTCCGTAGCGGTAACCAACAACGCCCAGCAGGCCGACACGGGCACCAAGATGATCCACCTGGGGGCGAACACCCATTCTACCATCATTTCAAAGGGCATCTCGGCAGGCAACAGCCAGAACAGCTACCGCGGCCTGGTCCAGATTGGACCCCGTGCCCGAAATGCCCGGAACTTCTCCCAGTGTGATTCGCTGCTGATGACCGACACCAGCGGCGCGCATACTTTCCCCTACATCGAGACGAAAAACCCGACCGCCAAAGTCGAGCACGAGGCCACAACCTCTCGGATCGGTGAAGACCAGATTTTCTACTGCCTCCAGCGTGGACTCACCGAGGAACAGGCCATCGGACTGATTGTCAACGGTTACGCCAAGGAGGTGCTCAACAAATTGCCGATGGAATTTGCCGTGGAAGCGCGCAAGCTCCTGACCATCTCCCTCGAGGGCAGCGTCGGCTGACACCCCTTCACGATCCACCATGCTCAAGATCGAAAACCTCCACGCCCGCATTGACGACACCGAGATCCTGAAAGGTCTCTCCCTGGAAATGGGGGCCGGTGAAGTGCACGCCATCATGGGCCCCAACGGCTCAGGAAAGAGCACCCTCGCCAGCATCCTCGCAGGCCGTGAGGAATACGAAGTCACCGAGGGCAGCATCACGTTCGACGGGGTCGACCTGCTGGAACTGGACGCCACGGAACGCGCCGTCGCCGGCATTTTCCTCGCTTTCCAATACCCCGTGGAGATCCCCGGGGTGTCCAACATCAACTTCCTGCGCTCTGCATTGAACAGCATCCGCGAGCAGCGGGAGGAGGCCCCCCTCTCAGGGAAGGATTTCCTGGCCAAGGTGAAGGAATGTGCCCAACTCGTGGAGCTCGACGGAAAACTGCGCGACCGTTCGGTGAATGAAGGCTTCAGCGGGGGAGAGAAAAAGCGCAACGAAATCTTCCAAATGGCCATGCTCGAGCCGAAGCTCGCGGTACTCGATGAGACCGACAGTGGCCTCGACATCGATGCCCTGCGCATCGTTTCGCATGGCGTGAACAGCATGCGAAACGGAGGGCGGAGCTTCCTTGTCATCACGCATTACCAGCGGCTCCTCGACCACATCGTGCCCGACCACGTCCACGTGCTGGCCGGAGGCCGCATCGTCCACAGCGGCGGCAAGGAATTGGCCCTCGAGCTCGAAGAGAAGGGCTACGATTGGATCGTCGACACACCCGCAGCACAACAGGCATGAACGCCGTGGCCACATCCACAAAGGAAGCAGCGCTGGCCCACCGGGTATTGGAAACCGTCCGGGAGCAAGGCACTTTGCCCGTGTCAACCGCTGCTGCGGAAGCCACACTCGAATCGCTGCCGTACCCTACATCCAGACAGGAACGGTGGAAATACACCCGGGTTGCCCACCTGCTGGGCCTTGAAGGAGAAACCGCCACTGATACCACCGCACCCGAGCCTGTCCTGCCTTCATTGGACGCTCACCGCCTGACCTTTGTAGGGGGGCGGTTTGCCGCCGGTGAAATCGTGGACGAGGGTCCCGAAGGCTGTTTCATAGGGCCGATAACCGCGGCACTCGAGCGCTATCCGGAACGCGTGGAAGCCCTCATGGCGAAGGGCTTCGGAAAGCAAGAATGGTACGCCGCATTGCAGGCAGCGGCGCCTCAGGATGGCGGTTGCATCCTGGTTCCGTCCGGAGGTCGTTTGGACCGCCCTGTCTTGTTCCACCACCACATGCCCAACGGGGCCCTGGCAGCCCAGCCACTGCACCTCATTGACGTCGCAGAAAGAGGACATGCGGAAGCCATCCTTTGGTACGATGCTGCCGAAAATGCAACCGGGCTGATGAACGGTGCACTCAACGTCTGTGTGGGAGACCATGCCCAACTGTCGCTCGAAATTGTACAGGATGAGAAGGGAGCGTCCAGCCACATCGGACACCTGCATTTCACCCAAGGCCACCACAGCGACCTGACCGTGCGCACGGCCACGGCTTGCGCGCACTGGCTGCGCAACGACCTTCACATCGTCCAGGACGGTGAGCATGCGGCGAGCACCTTCCACGGGTGTTACCTGCCCAACGGGCAACAGTTCGTGGACCACCACACCCGCATTGACCACGCCTACCCCGACGGGCGTTCAGACGAGCTCTACAAAGGACTGGCCGCTGACCGCGCCACCGCCGTCTTCAATGGCAAGATCATGGTCCACAAGGACGCCCAGCGCATTGAAGCCTACCAAAGCAACGCCAACCTCCTCCTTGGCGAACAGGCCTCCATGTTCTCCAAGCCGGAACTGGAGATTTACGCCGACGACGTGCGCTGCAGCCACGGCTGTACAACGGGTCAATTTGATGCGGAAGCCCTCTTTTACCTGCGTTCACGCGGAATGACGGAAACGGCCGCACACAACCTCCTCGTTCAGGCCTTCTTGGCAGAAGTCCTCGACGGCTTCCGTCCAGAAATCCGCGATTACGTCCACGACGTTTACGCCCTGCGTCTCGGCTGGAACTGATGTCTTCCGAAAGACTCGATCGGCTCATGGTATCCCGCGGGTTGGTCTCCAGTCGGCCACGCGCAGAAAGAATCATCACGGATTTCGGCGTAAAAGTCAACGGCACGGTCATCCACAAGCCGGGCAAGAAGGTGCCCGAAAATGCCACGTTGGAGCCGTTGGGTGAAGACCTTCCCTGGGTATCGCGGGGTGCGCTCAAACTCATCGCTGCCCTCGATCATTTCGTGCTGGACCCCGCCGACCTCACGGTGCTGGACCTCGGTGCTTCCACGGGGGGATTCACAGAAGTCTGCCTTCACCGCGGTGCCAGCAGAGTGCACGCCGTCGACGTAGGCACCGGACAGTTGGCCCCTTCCCTGCGCGATGACCCGCGCGTCCGCAACCTCGAACAACTGCATTTGAAGGACCTCCGGGAAGAGCAGCTTTCACCGCGGCCGGAAGCCGTGGTCATCGACCTCAGCTTCATCTCCCTTGACCACGTTTGGCCCAAACTGCCCGCTTGGTTGGCGCCCTCGGGTTGGGGCGTGGCATTGGTGAAGCCCCAGTTCGAGGTCGGACAGGCCCATCTTGGACGCAACGGTGTCGTTCGCGATGAAGCCGTTCGGCAGAAAGCGCTGCGCCGTTGCGTCGATCAAGCCAACGCGGCCGGATTCCTTTGTGCCGAACCCATCGACTCCCCCATAGAAGGCGGCAGCGGCAACCGCGAATTCCTCCTCCATTTCTCGTGGGGACAGAACGGCTGAACCTTTACTTCGCACAGCGGTTCCCGATTACAGATGGCCTCTTTGACCCTGCCCCAACGCATCCGAAAGGAATTCCCCATCCTCCAACGTGAGGTGCATGGGAAGCCCTTGGTCTATTTGGACAATGCGGCCAGCGCCCAGAAGCCGCTTGCCGTCATCGAGGGACAGAGAGAATACCTGTCGAATTACCACGCCAACATCCACCGCGGAGCGCACCACCTCGCGCAATTGGCCACCGAAGCTTACGAAGGTGCGCGCACCAAGATTGCCGACCACATTGGCGCAGCCAGTACCGACGAAATCATCTTCACAGGCGGCTCCACGGATGCCATCAACCTGGTGGCACAAGCCTGGGGGAGAGCGAACCTACAGGAGGGCGATGTCGTGCTGGTCACCCAAATGGAGCACCACGCCAACATCGTGCCTTGGCAAATGGTGTGCAGTGAAAAAGGGAGCCGCCTGGAGGCTGTGAACGTCCACGAAGACGGCACCCTGGACATGGCAGACTTCGCGGCCCAATTGGAGCGCCATCGGCCCAAACTGGTCGGCGTGGTCCATGCCTCGAACACGCTCGGCACGATCAACCCGGTTGCCGACCTCTGCGCCCAGGCCAGGGCAGCAGGCGCCGTAACGTTGGTGGACGGCTCCCAAGCCCTGCCCCATCTGGGCATCGACGTCCAGGAAATCGGCTGTGATTTTTACGTGGCAACCGGCCACAAGGCCTACGGTCCCACCGGCATAGGGTTCTTGTATGGACGGCGCGAAATGCTCGAAGCCATGCCTCCTTGGCGGGGAGGGGGAGAGATGATCAAGCGGGTCAGCTTCGAAGGCACGACCTACAATGAGCTGCCGCACAAATTCGAGGCGGGCACACCGCACATCAGCGGCGGCATCGCGCTGGGCATCGCCCTCGATTGGATGAACGGCATCGGAACGGCAGAAATATCCGCCCACGAAACGGCCCTTGTTCAACATGCGCACAGCGCGTTGAACACCCTCTCCGGGTTGCGGATCGTGGGAACGGCTCCTCAAAAAGTCGGAGTGGTCTCCCTCGTGGTCGAAGGACTGCACCCATACGACCTCGGCACACTGCTCGATGGACAGGGGTTCGCCGTGCGCACCGGACATCACTGCACCGAGCCCCTCATGGACCACCTCGGCCTCGAATCCGGTACGCTGAGGATGTCCTTTGCCGCCTACACCACCCGGGAAGAAATCGACCGTGCCGTCATTGCCTTGGACCGCGCCATCTCCATGCTCCGCTGAACCATGTCTGCAGACCTCATCGCCAGCCGCCAAGCCGAAGTCATCGACGAGTTCTCCCTCTTCGAGGATTGGATGGACAAGTACGAGCACCTCATCGAGCTCGGGAAAGACGTTCCGGCCATTGACGATGCGCGCAAGACCGACGACCACCTCATCAAAGGCTGTCAGTCGCGGGTCTGGTTGGCTGCCGATGAAACTGAAGAAGGCACGGTGCGCTTCACCGCAGACAGTGACGCCATCATCACCAAGGGCCTCGTTGGCCTCATGGTGCGCGTTCTTTCCGGAGCACAAGCCCGTGCCATAGCGGAAGCTGATCTTCACTTCCTCGACGCCATCGGACTGCACCAGCACTTGTCCCCCACCCGTTCCAACGGCCTGGCGAGCATGGTCAAGCAAATGCGACTCTATGCCGCCGCCCTCGCCGCCCGCCAAGCTTAACTTCACCCCATGCCAAACCAGCAAGATGTCATCACGGTCTTGAAGACCATCTTCGATCCCGAGATACCGGTCGACATCTATGAATTGGGCCTCATCTACGAAGTCAAATTCACCGACGCGGAAGGCGGCCAAAAGGTCGACGTGCAAATGACCTTGACCTCGCCGAACTGTCCGGTGGCGGAAAGCCTGCCCAACGATGTCAAGCAGAAGGTCCTTTCCATGGAGGGGGTAGTGGATGCCGACGTCGAGGTGGTCTTCGAACCCGCTTGGACGCAAGACATGATGAGCGAGGAAGCGAAACTCGAACTCGGTTTCCTGTGATGGAACGCGTTCCCTACAGTGAGACCTTCGACCCGGGCGAAGGCAAGGGCCTGGCCATTCTGGGGTCCACGGGGTCCATCGGCACGCAAGCCT
>JAURDB010000037.1 GCA_030828175.1 Flavobacteriales bacterium | reverse complement strand
ATCTACACGAAGGTACAGGGCAATCCCAAGGCGTTGGATCGACTCATGCGCATCGCCCTGCCTTTCAATCGGCCCCACCGGATCTCCATAGTGGATGTGAATCCAGAAAGGGTAGGCATCCGTCTTCCCAGCCGCCGTTCCAATCAGAATCACCTCGGGGGCATGCATGCGTGTGCCATCGCAACCGCCCTCGAGTTCTCCTCTGGTGCATCGGTGCTGCTTGAAGTGGGCCTGAGCGAATACCGCATCATCATGTCGCGCATCGAGGTCGACTATCTCGCCAAGCCCGAAGGGGATTGCATGGCCTCTGCCCAAAGAAACACGCCGGAGGTACTGGGACTCACCGGCGTGCTGGAAAAGGAAGGGGTGGCCCGCGTCACCTTGGGCGCTGCCCTCCACGATGCCCGCGGCGAACATTGCGCCCAGGCAAGCGTGCATTGGCACCTCAAGGCATGGGGTGCGAGCAAGTGACCTTGAGATCGGATCGGGTTCGCTCGTAGCCTGTCAGGGCCCAACGGGTGCCGTCGTAGGAAGCGGTCAGCTTGAGGTCGCCATGGCCTTTTACTGAGCGGACGTAATCGCTGCCGATGTAACCTCGCACCTTGCCTATGCCTTCGACCTCTGCCCAGACGGGCGTCCATTCCGTGCCGTCCCGCATGACGGCCCAACGTGCGGGGTCGGTTGCACCATGGAGAATGCCTGCATCCAACATGGCGATGACCTCGCCTTGAACGCCCGCTTCACGGCGCAGTTTGACCCTGTTTCCCGTGATTTCGAGCAACCGGTTCTTGCCCGCAGCCCGGGCGTGGAGGTTCATCATAGTGCCGTCGGTGTCGATCAACACGAATCCATCCGCAAACCTTGCCACGTCCCCGCCAATGGCTTTCCAGCCAAGGCGCTGGGCCTCCTCACCGAGAATGTCTGCAATGGAAGTGACGCCGCACCCTTCTTCGTTGACGACCATCGGGGAAAAGCAGTCCATGATACGGGTGGCGTCTCCGGACCCCGCTTCCAGCCGGACATGATGAATGAAATCGTCAAAGTGTCGGAGGTCTTGTGGCGCCGACCAGGCCGTGGATATGAGGCCCAAAGACAGTGCGAGGGGGGTGCTCAGTCGCAAAAAAGAGGGGAGGCGGAAACGCTTCATGGTGGAGAATTGAATGTGAAGGGGGCAGGGGCTTTCCCTGTGACCCATTTGAGAAAGGAAGGGAAAGGGGGTTTTGGTATGCGTAATCCCGGCCAAGGGGTGGACTTTGACATTCCTTCCGACTTCAGATGGGCGGAAGCCGCGGATTATCTTTGCCGCCAATCGGAAACGAATGATCAACATCACCCTCCCCGACGGCTCGGTCAGACAAGCTGCTGACGATGCCACCGCCCTCGACGTCGCCCGCGACATCAGTGAGGGATTGGCCCGCAATGTGCTGGCCGCCGAGGTGGACGGAGAGGTCCGCGATGCACAACGTCCGCTCGGTGGCGATGTCAATCTCAACCTCTTGACCTGGGGCAGCGAGGGGGCCCAAAGCACCCTCTGGCACAGCGGTGCACACCTGATGGCGGAAGCGCTGGAGGCGCTCTACCCGGGGGTCAAGTTTTGGGTTGGCCCTGCCGTGGAAGGCGGCTTCTATTATGATGTCGACTTCGGAGACCACACTTTCAGCGAGAAGGACTTCCCTGCGGTCGAGAAGAAGATGCTCGAGCTGGCGAGGGAAAAGTCGGATTACGTGCGCAAGGATGTGCCGAAATCAGAAGCCATCGCCTACTTCAAGGAGAAGGGTGACCACTACAAGCTGGACTTGCTCGAAAACCTCGAGGACGGCACCATCACCTTCTACACACAGGGCGGATTTACTGACTTGTGCCGTGGCCCGCACATTCCACACACCGGCTTCATCAAAGCGGTCAAGTTGCTGGCTGTGGCCGGTGCTTATTGGAAGGGCGACGAGTCACAAAAACAGCTGACCCGCATCTATGGCATTGCCTTCCCTAAAAAGGCCCAGCTCGACGAGCATATGGAACTGCTCGAGCAGGCGCGCCTCAGGGACCACCGCAAGCTGGGCAAGGAACTCGATCTTTTCACCTTCAGCGAGAAGGTGGGGCAGGGGCTGCCGCTTTGGCTGCCCAAAGGGGCCGACCTGCGCATGCGTCTTGAGTCCTTCCTCAAGGATGCCCAACGGAAAATGGGCTACGAGGCCGTCATTACGCCGCACATCGGCAACAAGGAACTCTACGTCTGCAGTGGCCACTACGAGAAGTACGGCGAGGACAGCTTCCAGCCCATCAAGACACCCGCGGAGGGGGAGGAGTACCTGTTGAAACCCATGAACTGCCCGCACCATTGCGAGGTGTTCAAGTCTCGGCCCCGGAGCTACCGAGACCTGCCCGTGAGGTATGCGGAGTTCGGCACAGTCTATCGCTACGAGCAAAGCGGTGAGCTCCACGGCTTGACCCGTGTTCGCGGATTCACCCAAGACGACGCCCACATCTTCTGCACGGTGGACCAAGTCAAGGAAGAGGTCGGAAAGGTCATCGACCTGGTGCTGTACATCTTCAAGACACTCGATTTCCAGGACTTCATCGCGCAGGTGAGCCTGCGCGACCCGGAGAACCCGAGCAAATACATCGGCAGCGACGAGAATTGGGACAAGGCCGAAAAGGCCATCGCCGAGGTCGCCGTCGAGAAGGGATTGAAGACAGTGACCGAATTGGGAGAGGCCGCTTTCTATGGTCCCAAGCTCGACTTCATGGTCCGCGATGCCATCGGCCGCAAGTGGCAGCTTGGCACGGTCCAGATCGACTACAACCTTCCCGAAAGATTCGAGTTGGAGTACGTGGGTTCAGACAACGAAAAGCACCGTCCCGTGATGATCCACCGGGCGCCTTTTGGCTCCATGGAGCGCTTCGTGGCCATTCTGATCGAGCATTGCGCGGGTAAATTCCCGCTTTGGCTCACTCCGGAACAGGCGCGGATACTACCGGTTAGCGACAAGTTCGTCGACTATGCACGAGAGGTTTCAAAATCCCTTGAAAAGAGCGATATTCGCGCCCTCGTTGACGACCGCAATGAAAAGGTCGGGAAGAAGATCCGCGAAGCGGAGCTCGATAAAATCCCGTACATGCTCATCGTAGGAGGAGACGAAGCCGAGAACGGAACCGTAGCCGTGCGCAAGCAAGGCGAAGGGGATGTTGGAGGCATGACCACGGCAGCATTTGCCGACCGAATTGAAAAAGAGGTCGCGGAAATGCTCGGTGGAGACGAGATGATTGAAAACCCAAACTGAGCGCACCATCGCTATTCGACGCAGAAGATCCAGGGGCCCCGCCCGAGTGATCAAAAAAAATCCGCACCGCACGAACCGGGAAATCCGTGTTCCGCAGGTGCGTTTGGTCGGAGACAACATCGGCGACGCCGACGTTGTCGAGTTGGAGGACGCGCTCAAGATGGCCGAGGAGCAGGAGTTGGACCTTGTGGAGATTTCCCCGAAAGCGGATCCTCCGGTCTGCAGGATTCTGAATTATCAGAAGTTCCTGTATGACCAGAAGAAGAAGCAGAAGGAGATCAAGGCGAATCAATCCAAGGTCACCCTGAAGGAAATCAGGTTCGGTCCCAACACGGACGACCACGATTTCAACTTCAAGGTGAAGCACGCCCGCAAGTTCCTCGAGGAGGGAAACAAATTGAAGGCCCATGTATTCTTCCGTGGAAGGAGCATTGTCTTCAAGGAGAGGGGGGAGATTCTGTTGCTGCGTTTTGCGCAGGAATTGGAAGACGTCGGCACGGTGGAACTGATGCCGAAGTTGGAGGGGAAGCGGATGTTCATCACGCTCAGACCAAAGAAGTAAAACCTGGTGAGGGCTCGCCCAAACCGACACATACGGACGACATGCCGAAGATGAAGACCAAGAGCAGCGCGAAGAAGCGTTTCACCGTGACCGGCACGGGCAAGCTGAAGCGCAAGCACGCGTTCAAGTCGCACATCCTGACGAAGAAGAGCACCAAGCAGAAGCGGAACCTGACCCAGACGGGTTTGGTGCACAAGTCGGATGTACCGAACATCAAGACCCAATTGGGTATCTGAATAAGAAACTGTTGAACTGGTTGCCAGCTCCTCAAGTTCCCTTTTGGGACGCTGTCCGCCGAAACTGAAATACCATGCCTCGTTCCAATAACGCAGTGGCCAGTCGGGCCCGCCGCAAGAAAATCCTGAAGATGGCCAAGGGCTACTACGGAGCCCGCAAAAACGTCTGGACGGTCGCCAAGAACGCCGTCGAGAAGGGCCTTCAGTACGCTTACGTTGGCCGCAAGCTCAAGAAGCGCCAATTCCGCTCTTTGTGGATCCAGCGTATCAACGCCGGTGCTCGCCAGCACGGCATGAGCTACAGCCAATTCATGGGCAAGTGCTCCAAGGCTGGAATCGAACTCAACCGCAAGGTCCTCGCCGACCTCGCCTTGCATCATCCCGCCGCCTTCAAGGCGGTCGTGGACCAGGTGAAGTAATCCTTCGCCAACCTTAATCGAAACGACGCCGGCCCCGAAAGGAGCCGGCGTTTTTCGTAGCAATACAAAAAGAGAACAATGGCTGCTGGCCCGTAAACTCAGCGCAGGGCCTGAAGTACCCTTCCCTTGGCAATGGCGGCCGGTGTGTAGGCCGGGTCGAAGGACAAGGCGGCATTGTAGGCGGCGAGGGCTCCGGAATTGTCACCCATGCTCTCAAGAGCGAGCCCTTTGTTGTAATGCGCTTGGTGGTAGTAGGGCAGCCGGGCAATGGCCTCCTCGAACCAAAACGAGGCGCTGTCATATTGACCGAGGTATTCCAAATGCACAAACCCCTTGTTGAAGGCAGCCGAGGCATTGGCCGTATCCAGAGATAGGATGCGGTCGTACAACGAGAGCGCTTGGGCATAACGCGTGCCATCCGAGGTACCATGCTCCTGGAGATACATGGCCTCATCGTAGATGGCTTCTATGCTGTTGGGGCGCAAGGTTCTGGCCGTCCCGAAGTACTCGAGTGCCAAGTCATCGTGTGCGGCAGCGTAGAGGAGTCCGAGCTGGATATAGGCGTCGTAACGCTCAGGGGCAACTTCCACCGCGGTTTGAAACGAGCTCGCAGCCGTCAGCGTATCTCCCGTTTCCAAGTACAATCGGCCTTTGAGGAAATACGCCTCCTCAAGCCGGTCGTCCAGACGCAATGCGTCATTGATGCGTTTCAGGGCAGGGTCGTAAGACCGCAGAAGCAAATCCACTTTGGCCAGTGACAGGATAGAGGGAATGTGTTCGGGGTCGGTCGACAGCACGCCTTCCCACTCCCGAACCGCACCTTCAAAGTCCCGTACATCAAAACGCATCAGGCCCAATTCATGGCGGACATCCACCAAAGCGGAGTCCAGCGTGATGGCACGCGCATAGTCGTCTATGGCTGACCCCGCATCTCCATTGCGCAAGTGGAATGCTCCACGTGCGAGATAGGGGGCGGTCGCATTGGGGCTCTCCACCACTTGATCATTGAACCAAGCAAGGGAATCCAAAATGGCCCCCTCTTCTGGATTGATTTCACCAGAGGGACCATTGCCACAACCGGAGAGAGTCAGTGCAACGAGACAGGGGATGGCCGCTGCTCGAAGGGCGTTCATCAAGCTTCTTCGAGTGTAGGCACCTCTGCTTCGGTGGCGTCAGCGTTCAAGGCCGCTTTGATGCCGCTCTCGAGCTCCTCCATCAATTCAATGTTGTCCTCGAGCAGGTTCTTGACGGCATCACGACCTTGACCCAGGCGTGTTTCGCCATAGCTGAACCAAGATCCAGACTTCTTGATGATGCCCAAGTCTACTCCGAGATCGATGATTTCACCCACTTTGGATATGCCCTTGCCGTACATGATGTCAAACTCTGCCCGGCGGAAGGGAGGTGCGACCTTGTTCTTGACGATTTTGACCTTGGTGCGGTTTCCCATCACCACATCACCGTCTTTGATCTGGCTGCTTCGGCGGATGTCGATGCGCACAGAAGAGTAAAACTTGAGGGCATTGCCACCGGTGGTGGTTTCGGGGTTGCCAAACATCACGCCGATCTTCTCGCGAAGCTGGTTGATGAAGACGCAGCAGCATCCCGTCTTGTTGATGGTGGAGGTCAACTTCCGAAGGGCCTTGGACATCAAGCGCGCCTGAAGTCCCACGGAGGAGTCCCCCATTTCGCCTTCGATTTCGGCGCGGGGCGTCAAAGCAGCCACGGAGTCGATGACGATGAGGTCGATGGCACCGGAACGGATCAGGTTGTCGGCGATTTCAAGGGCCTGCTCGCCGTTGTCCGGTTGGGAGATGAGGAGATTCTCGGTATCCACACCCAGCTTCTCGGCGTAGTACTTGTCGAAAGCGTGCTCTGCATCGATGAAGGCGCAGATGCCTCCCGCCTTTTGTGCTTCGGCAATGGCGTGGGTAGCCAATGTGGTTTTACCGGAGCTCTCAGGACCGTAGATCTCCACCACGCGCCCGCGGGGGAAACCGCCCACGCCGAGCGCAATGTCGAGGGAGATTGAACCCGATGAAATGGCGTCCACCTTCTCAACGGCTTCGTCTCCGAGTTTCATGACGGTTCCTTTACCGTAAGTCTTGTCGATGCGGTCGAGGGTGAGTTGGAGTGCTTTGAGCTTGTCCTTGTTGTCTGCAGCCATGATGCGGTTGTTTTCCTGTGAATCGAGAGCAAAGTAGAGGCAGGGGTCCGTAAGGAATTTACGTTGTGCTTCCTTTTTGTGAACGCCTGTTCAACTTTCGCCATTGAAGGCCGCGCGCACCTCTTCGGCATGGGCTTTGACCTTGGGCTTGCGGATGATGGCCGCGATGTTTCCCTCCTCATCGATGCAGAAGGTCGTCCGGTGCGTTCCGTCGTACTCCCGGCCCATGAATTTCTTCAGACCCCAAACCCCATAGAGGTCCTGCAAAGCGTGGTCCTCATCCACGAGAAGATCGAAGGGGAGTTCGTACTTGTCAATGAATTTCTTGTGTGAAGCCGCGTGGTTGATGCTCACGCCGAGCACCTTGATTCCGTCTTTCTCAAGGTCGCCCATTCCGTCGCGCAGGCTGCATGCCTGGTTGGTGCAACCTGGTGTATTGTCTTTTGGGTAGAAATAGAGCACGAGCTTTTTACCTCGGTAGTCCTCGAGGCGGTGGGTCTTGTCATTCTGGTCGAGCGCCTCGAAGGCGGGCGCTGCATCTCCTACGTTCAAATGGTGCATGTGGATGGAACCGGATTTTGTGGCCGGGGTTCAATGGTGTGCAAATGTGGTCCGCCAAGCGGTGCATTCGGGTACTTTCGTCCTTCGTGTTGTACGTCGATGTCATCCTGCCATTGGCCCTGCCCGGGCTGTTGACCTATTCGGTGCCCGAAGAGGACCGGAATGGCGTCAAACCGGGATGCCGCATCGTGGTTCCTCTGAGGGGGAAGCGCCTGCACACGGCCGTCGTGAGGGAAGTTCATCAAAGAAAACCGGAGCACCGCACCGAGCCCTATCTGACCTTGCTCGACGAGGTGCCCATGCTCTCGGAGAGGACCCTGCGCTTCTGGGATTGGATGGCGGGACATTATTGTTGCGGTCCGGGGGAAGTGGCGTTGGCGGCCTTGCCGTCGGGGATGCGCCTCGCGAGCGAGACCAAACTCGAATTGTCGCCGGACATCGACGACCTGGATGAAGAGAATTTGGACGACCGCGGATTTCAGGTGGTCGAGGCGTTGCGGCTCAGGGGTGCCCTGTCCTTCAAGGAAGTAGGTGCCCTTCTGGGGGTGGCCAATCCAGCGTCCGTCTTGCATCGGTTGGTAGAGAACGGTTGGGTATTGTCCACGGAAGAGCTCAAGTCGGCCCCCCGTCGAAAGACCGTAAGCATGGTCCGCCTTTCTGAGCGCGCAGCAGGGGATGAGCGGTGGTTGTCTGAGGCTTTGGATGCACTCGATGATCGAGCGCCCTCGCAGTCCCGTGCTATGATGGTCTTGCTCGAACAGGCCGACGCCAAGCGCGGAGTGCCCATGGCGGATTTGACCCGACGGGAGGGGGTAACCGCTGCGCTGTTCAAGCGCCTGATGGAAAAGGGGCTGGTTTTCACCTTCAAGCAGGCCCCTTGGGAAGTGGACCAGCGCGTGGAAGTCGATCCCCTTGCGGAGCTCAGCCCAGCGCAGCAGACAGCTTTGGATGAAGTAAAGGCGGGCATAGAGGCACATGGCCTGACTTTGCTAGAGGGCGTGACGGGGTCGGGCAAGACGGAGGTGTACACACACCTGATCCACGCCGCCTTGGAATCGGGAAAGGACGCCCTTTTTCTGGTACCTGAAATTGCCTTGACGACCCAGCTCATCGTTCGTCTCCGTCGGTTCTTCGGCGATCGATTGGAGGTGTACCACAGTCGCTTCAGCCCCCGTGAGCGGACGTCCACCTATCGAAGGGTGGCGGCGAAAGAGGCGAGAGGGCGACTCATGGTGGGCGCGCGAAGTGCCATTTTTCTGCCCTTTTCCAACCTCGGACTGATCGTCGTTGACGAGGAACACGACGCGAGCTACAAGCAGCAGGACCCGGCCCCCCGATATCAGGCGCGCGATGCTGCGGCCATGCTCGGCCACATTCATGGAGCGCATGTGGTGCTGGGTTCGGCCACACCTTCGTTGGAAGCCCGTTGGGCAGTGGATGCCGGGCGGGCTTCCCATGTGCTGCTGACCGAACGGTTTGGAGGCACTTCGCTGCCGGAGGTGGGGCTCATTGATTTGCGGAAGGCCCACAAGCAACGTGCGATGGAGGGCCACTTCAGCCGCACGCTGCTCGAGGCATTGAGGGAAACGTTGGCCCAAGAAAAGCAGGCCATTTTGTTCCAGAACAGGCGGGGCTTCTCTCCGGTCTTCCAATGCCGTACCTGCGGTTGGGTTCCGGATTGTGAGCGCTGCGATGTGAGCCTGACCTATCACAAGTTCCTCCGCGATTTGCACTGTCATTATTGTGGCTACCGGGAAAGTGAACCGGCCCAATGCCCGCGTTGCGGCAGCGAGGAGGTGGAGGCGAAAGGGCTGGGTACCGAACGGATAGAAGAGGAGGTTTCGGCTTTGTTTCCGGACATCGTGGTTCAAAGGATGGATTTGGACACCACGCGCAGTCGAACCGGTCACGAACGGATCATCCAGGCTTTTGAGCGCGGTGACATCCAAGTGCTCGTGGGCACCCAGATGGTGACCAAGGGGCTTGACTTCGAGAATGTGGGGCTCGTGGGCATCCTGCAGGCGGACCGTATGTTGCACTACCCGGACTTTCGGGCGTTGGAACGCACTTTCCAGCTGTTGACCCAGGTCGCGGGCAGGGCCGGCAGAAGGGGGGAGCGCGGGAAGGTGCTCATTCAGACCTTCGATCCCGAGCATTGGGTGTTCGGTCATGTGGTGTCCCATGATGCGCAGGGGATGGCCCTGGCCGAGATGCAAGAGCGCACTTCCTTTGGCTATCCGCCCATTCAACGTCTGATCCGCCTGATCCTGCGCCACAGAGATCCGTACCTGACGCGTGAGGGAGCAGCGGCTTTGGCGGGGCGCATGCGCAGTCGGTTCGGGGGACGGGTCATCGGTCCGGAGGAGCCGGGCATTGCCCGGGTCAATGACCAATACCAGCGCCACATCCTGTTGAAGTATGAGAGGAGCGTGGACCCCGCAGAGGTGAAAGCCGCCTTGATGGAGGACATCGAGGCCATGCGCGCGGTGGATCGATACCGCCCTTTGCGGGTCATTGTCGACGTTGATCCATATTAATCCTACCGGATTGGTATAATATAAATTTCCTTCGTATCTTCAAGATATCATGAACGGCACGAATGCATTTTTCTGTTGTTGTTGTCCGACTTCCTCGGGCACGTTGTCGTCATGTCCGGGAATGATCTGATACCTGACATTCCCTCTTCATTTGACTTTCAACCCTGCCCGGCTTCCGCCGGGCTTTTTCATTTCTACCATGTTGTCTCCTCTTTCTTTCCAGTCCGGGCCTGCTGCCCCTTCCGCCATTCACATCATTCACGAAAACGACGCTTGGGTCGAACCTCTCCGGGCCGCCCTGGAGGCGCGTTCGCTGCCTTACCGTGAGTGGTTCATCGATGACCTGGCCCTGGATCTCGGCGCCGTACCGCCGGAAGGGGTGTTCTACAACCGGATGAGCGCGAGCGCGCACACCCGGGACCACCGCTATGCCTGGGAGGCCACCCGTGGCTTGATGTCGTGGCTCCAGGCCCATGGCCGCCGCGTGGTGAACAACCGAACGGCCACGGGACTCGAGGTGAGCAAGGTGGAACAGACCATTGCCTTGCAGGCCCATGGGTTGTCTGTGCCAAGGAGCGTGGCCGCGACCGGCGCCAAGGGGTTGCGCGAAGCAGCCGCCCAATGGGGCGGTCCTTTCATCCTCAAGCCCAACCGGGGCGGCAAGGGGACCGGGGTCAGCCTGATTCGGAACGAGGACGAGCTCGAACAGGTCATCGCCACATTCGACACCTATACCCTGGATGGTACGGTCATCCTTCAGGAGTATGTGCGGCCTGCAGACGGCCGCGTGTTGCGGCTGGAGTTCGTGGGTGGGGCGCACGTTTACACGGTGAGCATCGATGCCGGAGGCGGCTTCGAACTGTGTCCCGCCGACGGCTGTCAGGTGGGCAATGCCTACTGCCCCGCCGATGGTCGCGCACAATTTGAAGTGTTGGTGGATCATCATCCTGAGGAATTGGCGCGTTGCAAGGCGTTCCTGAAGGCTTCGGGCATGGAGGTAGCGGCCATGGAGGCGTCCCCGGATGAGACTGGACGCCTGCGGTTCTATGACGTGAACATCAATACGAACTACAACGCCGCTGCGGAGGAGCGGGCCGGCGTGGAGCAAACCGGCATGGGCGCCATTGCCGATTTCCTGGGCCGCGAATGGAAGGCTTTGGAGGCGCGGCAGGCCCGACACCAACGCATCGCATCATGACGGGCATGAAAGGACTGCCCCGCAGGGGAAAGGGGTTGCGTCAAACGCGCGTGGCCGTTGTGGGAGGAGGCATCATGGGCGCCATGACCGCAGCGCACCTGCTCGAGCTGGGAGCGGAGGTCACCTTGTATGATCCCCATGCCTTGGGGACGGGACCGGGAGCCTCTGTGGATAGCGGGCGCAGCTTTCGCGTGCATTACGGAGCGGACCGCGGGCTCATCGCCATGGCGGTGCGCAGCCACGGGCTTTGGAAGCAATGGGAGCAGCGCTTGGGCCGGCCGTTGCTGGGCGCCACGGGTAAGCTGCTCCTGGAGGCTCCTGGCGATCGCCATGCATTCGAAAGCTGGCAAACGCTGCGCAACATGGGTTTGCGTGCCGACCGCTTGTCGGCCGGGGCTGTCGCCCAGGAGTGGCCGGGATTCCTCACGGGAGCGGCTACGGTGGACCGCATGGGGGGCGTGCTGGAGCCGCACATCATCTTGGACGCCCTCCGTGTCTGGCTCACCAATCAAGGTGTTCATTTCCGCGGTGAGGCCCTCGATCTCGGACCTTTTCACGTGGAGGATGTCCAAGGAGCGCGCCGGTTTGATTCTGTGGTACTGACGGCAGGAGCCTGGACCCGCCGATGGGTCGATGTGGAGATGGAGGTGACCCGTCAGGAGCTCGTGTACTTCGACGCTTCTTCCCTCGGTGACAAACTCAAGCACCTGCCCGTATTCAGTCACATGGAGAGCGGATTCTACGCCATTCCCACCGCGCGGGATGGCCGGATCAAGGTGGCCAACCACCATCCGGGAAAGGTGGGACATCCCGATGGGGACGACCGAAAAGTGAGCCCCGCGTTCGAAGCGGCCGCCCGAAAGTTCCTTGCGACCCACCTCCCGGAATTGGAAGGGGCCGATGTGGCGCGCCGATACGTCTGCTTCTACAGCGGCACCGCGGACCGCGATTTCATCCTCGACCGCACCGAAGATGGCATCACAGTCGGTGCCGGTTTCAGCGGCCATGGATTCAAGTTCGCACCGCTCATCGGTCGCCTTTTGGCCCAGCTCGCAATAGGAGCTCCGGGGGAGATGGATTTGGAGCGCTTCGCCTTGAACCGTGCGGCACTGAAAGGCGAACCGACAAGATTGGCGGTCTGAACTCGAGGGGCGATGGCAGCGTTGGCGATCAATCTCCGGTCACCGCTTCGCCCTCCACGGAGCGGACCCACAGGCGGGCGATGACGGCCATGAGCACCGTGAAGGCAGCGGCGCAGACCAGCGCATAGCCCCAAGTACCTTCTGGTTCCGGAACGTCCATGCTGTCGGCCCGCAACTGGGCCAGGCGCAGGCGGGCATTGCGGACAATGAACTCGCTGCCCCATGCCACGAAGGGCACCAGCACCAGCCAAGCCCGGAACCAAGGCTCATATGCCGACCATGTCACGTTGTCGGAGAACCTGCTCATCGCGACCCGAAAATGGAGCTGCCGATGCGCACCATGGTGCTGCCTTGGTCCACAGCAATGCGCCAATCGCCGCTCATGCCCATGGACAGCGTGTCCCAGTTCCGTTTGGCGCCATGGGACTCGAATACCTGGCGCAGCCCCCCGAACTCTCGCGCTACCTGCGCGTTGTCGTCTGTGAACGTAGCCATTCCCATCAATCCTTTTACCTCCACGTTGGGCCATGCGCCGCCACCGATGCGCTCCAGAATTTCCTCGAGCTCGCCAGTGGACAGCCCAAACTTGCTGGATTCCTGGGCAATGTGCATTTGTAGCAGCACCGAAATCCGCCGGCCGCCTGCTCCCGCCCGCTTTTCGATCTCATCGAGCAAGGCCGCCTGGTCGACCGCATGGATGAGGTCCACAAAAGGCGCGATGTACTTGACCTTGTTTTTCTGCAGCGTTCCGATTTGGTGCCATTTCAGCCCTTCGAATTCGTGCGCTCTGCCTGAATCCGCATGGGTCAGGGCCTCGTGTTTTCCGACCAATTCCTGCACCCGGTTTTCGCCAAAGCTGCGGGCTCCGGCAGCATAAGCGGCCTCCACAGCTTCCAGCGGCTTGGTCTTGCTCACGGCAATGACCTCCACCTTTGGGGGGACGGCCGCCCTGACCTCGTTCCAGTTCGCTGCGATGTCCGATGCGCTCATGGCGCAAAGGTCAGGATGACGGACCGAAATCGAAGAGGGTAAGTCCACTGCGCAACTTGGGCGCGATCCAGGTGCTTTTGGGCGGCATGAACCGGCCCGCATCGGCCACTGCCTTCAACCCGGAGAAGTCCAGCGCCGGCATCACAAAGGCCAAGGTGTCCGCACCACTGGCGATTTTCCTCAGATCGTCCTCCGATGCGTCGCCGGGCAGGTAGCTGAGCCGCGCATCCGTCCTGGGTTCGTCTATGCCAAACAGCGGCGCCAGCACCTTTTCTTGGAGCCACTCCGGTGCCGTCAGGCCGCTTTCCCGCAAAGCGGGACCAATGGAAAGAACCCCGTTGAGACGCCCCCGCAATGCGATCTCGTCGGCTCCTGGGTGCAATGCATCGCCCCCTTCCTTCCAAGACACACCCGCCATTTCCGTCAAGTGCTCCAGTGCATTCGTGGAAGCATTGGCCTCCATGCGCACCACGCGGTGGTATCCGCGGAAAATCAATTCATTCTCCGGAACCAACAACGCCATGAAGGCATGGGCGTCTGTTCGCCCAGGTTGCTCCTCTGCCAGCCTCATGCTCGACGCAACGCGGTGGTGACCATCGGCGATGTAGGCGGCATCGAGCCCGCCGTAGACGGCTTCCAACTGCGCACGTTGCGCGGCGGTTGAGCGCCACAGCGTATGCCGCACACCATCAGCGGTGGTGAAGTCTAGGTCGGGCCGGGCCGCTTTGATTTCCGCCAACAGCCCATTCAAAGCAGGGCTGTCCTCGTGGGCCAGCAAGGTGGGTTCGGCATTGAGCCCCACCTCCGACAGGTAGCGGGCAAACAGGTTTTCCCGATGGGACAGCGTCGACTCGTGAACCTTGATTTGCCCAGCCTGAGCTGCTGCCGTGGCCACCAAACCGACCACGCCTGTGCAGGTCCCGAGCGGTCCGCGCTGTTGCAGTACATAGTAATGCGCCTCCGGGTCCGGTCGCAGCCATCCGCGATCCAGGAATCCAGCGTAGGCCGCACGGATGGCACCCAACCCACCAGTGGAATCGGGTTCGCCATCCGGGTGGATGACATGTAGGTAACTGTAAGGATTGCGGGACAACTTGTCCTTCAGCTCATAGTCGCTGTAGGTGAGATAGCTGCGGGTCGCAACCAAATGCACCTTGTCCGGCGCAGGCAGGACACCCGCGAAGGGCTGCAGAAGGGGGGCGGGCTTCGTTGACATTGAACGTGCGCGCCGGAATGTTCCGGAAGCGAGCCCCGAATTAACGCAATTCGAGGATGCGCTCCACCAATTCGTCGCCGATTCGGTCTTGGGCTTCCAAGGTAGCCGCACCGATGTGCGGGGTGAGGGCGAGGCCGTCGACCTGGAGCAGGGCGGGATCGGGCTTGGGCTCGCCGACGAAGACGTCGAGGGCGGCGCTGCGGAGGTGGCCTTCTTCGACGGCCTTGCGGACGGCCGCTTCGTCTACGGTGCCGCCGCGGGCGGTATTGACGATCATGGCGCCTTTCTTCATGGCGGCCACACCGGCCGCGTCAAGGACCGGGGAGCCATCCTCCTGCGCCGGGACGTGGAAGGTCACGGCGTCTGCCTTCGCCAGCATCTCGGACATGGGCATCAATGGGATCTCCACGACGACTTCCAGCACACGGTCACCGCCGAGGGGGACCTGCACGGTGACGTTGCGCGAGGTGCCTTCTCGGTCGACTCCGATGACTTCCATGCCGCAACCGAGCGCATATTGCGCGACGGAAGTGCCGATGCGGCCGAAGCCCACGATGCCCAGCGTCTTGCCGCGGAGTTCGATGCCCTTGGCGTAGGCCTTCTTGAGCACCTTGAAATCGTCGGCGCCGCGGGCGGGCATTTCCTGGTAGCTGCGGTGCAGGGAGCGGGCCATGGCAAACAAGTGGGCCATGACCAGTTCCGCTACGCTTTGCGAGCTGGCGGCAGGTGTATTGAAGACCACCTTGCCCTGCTCGCGGGCATAGGCCACGTCGATGTTGTCCATGCCAACACCACCGCGTCCGATGAATCGGAGGTCGGGGCAGGAGTCGATGATGTCCCTGCGAACCTGGGTCGCGCTGCGGACGAGGATGCCGGCGTACCCTTCGCTGTTGAGCACTTCAATGAGGCGGGACTGCTCCACGTGGTCCGTGGAAACGGTGATGCCTTGGGCTTCGAGTTGGGTTTTGGCACTTTCGGAGATGCCGTCGTTGGCGAGGACTTTCATGTCAATGGGAGGGTTCTGATGCTTCGGTTGGATTCAGCCGTGGGTGCGTTCGAATTCGCGCATGACCTCGACGAGGACCTCGACGCTTTCCAGCGGGAGGGCGTTGTACATGGAAGCCCTGAAACCGCCTACGGAACGGTGGCCCTTGATGCCGCTGACACCCGCTGCTTCGCAGGCGGAAAGGAAATCGGCAGTGTTTGCGTCGTCAACGGCGGTGAAGGTGGCGTTCATCACGCTGCGTGAGGCCACATCGGCGAACCCTTGAAACAGCGGATTGCGGTCAATCTCACCGTAGATGCAGGCGGCTTTGGCGGCGTTTCGCTCCTGTGCTGCAGCCACACCTCCGTTGTCGCGCAGCCAGCGCAGTGTCAGCATGCTGGTGTAGACGGCGAAAACCGGCGGGGTATTGAACATGCTGTCTTTGTCCGCATGGACGGCCAGGTCGAGATAGCTGGGAATGGTCCGCCCCGTTTTGCCGATCTGGTTCTTGTCGTAGATGTAGAGCACAGTTCCCGCGGGACCCATGTTTTTCTGGGCTCCGGCATAAATGCATGCGTACTTCTCAACGTCGATGGGGCGCGAGAAGATGTCGGAGCTCATGTCGGCCACGATGGGCTTGTCCATCACGGGATCGCCCGCGTATTGGGTTCCGAAAATGGTATTGTTGGTCGTGATGTGCACGAAATCCGCCGAGGAGGTGGCCGGGAGGGCGGGGATCCGGTCAAAACCGGTTTCCTCGCTGGAAGTCAATGCCTGCGCTTGGCCCACCAGTTTCGCTTCTTTCAGCGCATTTTTGGCCCAGGTTCCGGTGACGGCATAGTCCATGCTGCCGCCCTCGGGCAGGAAATTCATGGCGGCGGTCAGGAAGCCGAGACTCGCTCCCCCCTGGAGGAAGAGGACTTCGTAATGGTCGGGTAGACCCAATTCCGTGCGCACCAACTGGCGCGCCTCCTCCATGATGGCGACAAACGGCTTGCTCCGGTGCGACATCTCGATCAGGCTGAGGCCATTTCCGTCGAGGTCGCGGACGGCGTCAGAAGCCTGCTGAAGCACGGACTGCGGGAGGATGCAGGGGCCGGCAGAGAAATTGTGGATGGCGTGGGTGGTGGTGGACATCATCTTGGGTATTCGAATTCAAAACAACCGGAAGGACCGTTCCGTTCATCTTCCACAAAGGTGGAGTTACCCACAGGAAAAACACGGTGAGCATCAACGGCGGGACTGCACCCACTCAAGGAATCGGTCGCGGTAACGTTGAGAGGCAAAAACGGTTCCGAGTTCATGAAGGTGGGAAGGGGTGGTGCAAGAGGCGTCGCGCAACAGTTGAAGCTTGCGCTCCTCGTCATCAAAAGCGGCGGCACACCTGCGGAGCTGCTCCAGCGTCAGGCATTGTTCCATCATCCAGGGTTGGAGCCGCGCAAGGCGCTTCGATTCAAAAGGCTCTGAGAGGGCATCTCTGAGGACCCGCTCAACTTCATGATCCCGCACTGCCGGAAAACAACCGGCTCCTTGCGAGCGCCACAAAAAGCGCAGGGTGTCGCTGCCCATGTTCATCACGCATCCGAGCATGTCGCACCCAAGGGTACAGTAAACCGTGTCTTGGAAGCGCGACAGCGAATGGTCAAACTGTAGCCGGCCACCATCGTATCTCGCCCACACCGAAATGCTAGATCCTTTGAGTAATGAGAATTCGATGCTGTCAGAAGGGTGGAAGACGCAACCGCCGGCCTCCAATTCAATCTCCAGTCCGGGCAGCAAGGAGTCGGGCATTTCCGCCCATTGCACGTCCATCCGAAGGCTGTCTTGGCCCATGGGCTTTTGCCCTGATACATCAGGAGCCCAGGCAAATGCGATCAAGAGCACAAGCCCAGCGAAAGAAGAAATACGGGACGCCGCCTCCAACATGGGGCGGCAAAAGTAACACCGGCTCAAGGGCCGTCCCCATCGGGATTCCCCCAGCGTTGTTTGAGGGGCGCGAGGGGAATGCGACTTGCCACCTGGGCTAGGATGTCATTCGGGCCTTGGCGCAATGTGGCAGGGAAGAACCAGGCCCATCCGAGGGTGCCGACTAAGGCGCATCCAATGCCTGCCAAAAGGCGGAGAAGCCAATGGGCGTCCATTCCGAGCGCAACCGGCCCCACCGAGACCAAACAAACGACACCGAGCAGAAGGCCCGGGCTCGCGGAGCGCGTGATTTCCGCCCATCCGATTTCCAATCGGCCCTTGCACAGGATCAGCATCGCCAGCGCTTGCAGGAAAGTGGAGACGACTACACCCCAAGCGAGCATTTCGAAACCATGATGGTAGCCGAGATAGGCCGAAACGCACAGTCCGGCGCAAAACGCAGCCTTGATGATGGAGGCGGGGGTAATGATGTCCATGGCGCGCACGGTGGCGTCACAGACCTTGATCCAGCTGCGGAGAAACACCGCCACATATAGTATGCGCACGATGGGAACGACCGGCAGCAGCTTTTCGTCCAACAAGGCCAGCACGAACTCCCGTGCGAAGACCTCGAGCAGCACCACACCGGGAACCACGAGGCAAGCGGTGAAATAAAGGCCTCCCATGAAGATGCCCCGCAGACGGTCACGGGTTTCCTGCGCCTCGCTCATACTGCTGAACAGCACGCTGTCGGACAGCTTTCCGAGCAGGGTAATCGGCAGGGTCATCAGGTAGTTGGATCGGTCGTAGATCCCTTGATCGGCGTTGCGGCTTTCGGGCAGGAAGCGGCCCAAGACCAGCACATCCAACCGGGAGGCGGCGTAATTCAGGAAATTGAAGACGGTGCTCGAAGCACCATAACGGAAGAGGGGGCTTGCAGGAGCCAAGGCGGGAGCACCGGGTCGAATGCCCGCGCGCAGCCAGTAATTGGCACAGAGCAGGGCGTTTTGCGCAAGCAGCGCGCTGGCATAGGCATAAACGCCCCATCCGTTGTAGGCGGCCAGGATCCCGATGAGACCATTGCCGATGGGCATCGCGATCAGGGAGGACCAGAAGAGGCTGCGGAAGTCCATCCGTCGAATAAGAATGGCCCGGGGAACCAAAGCCAGACCCGCCAGCGGAAAGCTCAAAGCAATGAAGCGCAGGAGGGGTATCAGCTCTTCTCTGTGGTAGAAATGGGCAATGCCCGGGGCCAATGCATACGTTGTTGCCCCGAACAGAAGGCCGAGGAGCAAGGAGACCCAAAAGGCGGATGAGATCTGCTGCGGCAAGAGGTCCTTGCGTTGAATGAGCGAAGGACCGACCCCCAATTGGGCGAAGATCTCAATGATGCCAATGATGCCCAGCGCAATGCCAATGACGCCCCATTCGGCCTCGGTGAGAAAGAGGGCGAGGGCCTTGATGAAGGCCAATTGGAAGAGGACCTGGAAGCCCACATTGAGGGTCTGCCAGCGCACGGAGCGGGCCAATTGGCCCTCCTCGCGGTTGCTCATTTGGCCACGCTAACGGCCCGAGTTTCCCGAATCACTGTCACTTTCACCTGCCCCGGATAGGTCATCTCATTCATGATCCGCTGAGAGATGTTGAAGGAAATCTGCTCAGCCATTTCGTCGTTGACCTGCTCACTTTCGACCATCACACGGAGTTCACGGCCTGCCTGGATGGCATAGCTCTGCGTGACCCCGGGTTGTTCGAGGGCGATGTTCTCCAGGTCTTTGAGGCGTTGGATGTAGCTCTCGACAACCTCCCTTCGCGCCCCAGGGCGGGCGCCTGATATGGCGTCGCACACTTGCACGATGGGCGAAATCAGAGAGGTCATCTCAATTTCGTCGTGGTGGGCACCGATGGCGTTGAGTACGTCAGGGCGTTCGCCGGCCTTTTCGGCCAGCTTCATGCCCAGGATGGCGTGGGGCATTTCGCTCTCCTCGTCGCTCACCTTGCCGATGTCGTGCAGCAGGCCTGCCCGCTTGGCGGCTTTGGTGTCGAGACCGAGCTCGGCGGCCATGGTGGCGCATAGGTTGGCCACTTCCCGGCTGTGCTGCAACAGGTTCTGGCCGTAGCTGGAACGGTATTTCATCCGGCCGACCATGCGGACCAGTGCGTTGGACATGTTCGGGATGCCCAGGTCGATGACGGTGCGCTTTCCGGTCTGCAGGATTTCCTCTTCGATTTTCCGGGTGGTCTTTCCAACCACTTCTTCGATGCGGGCCGGGTGGATGCGGCCGTCCGATACCAATTGGTGCAGGCTCAACCGCGCAATCTCCCGGCGCACGGGGTCAAAGCAACTGATGATGATGGCTTCCGGTGTATCATCCACGATGAACTCCACTCCCGTAGCGGCTTCCAAAGCCCGAATGTTGCGACCCTCACGGCCGATGATGCGGCCCTTCATTTCATCGCTCGGAAGCTCAACAACAGAGACGGTGCTCTCGGTGACGACCTCA
>JAURDB010000036.1 GCA_030828175.1 Flavobacteriales bacterium | reverse complement strand
TGCTTTTGCCTCCGGTGCCGATCAAGGCCCGCTATTTTGTGATGGGATACGGGGCCATCGAGCTGCTGATGGCATTGCAGAACAACCCCGGAGACAATGTGGCTCACTTTGCCCACCTTGGTGGCATGTTCTTCGGATACCTATTGCTCAAGAAGTGGCAGAAGGATCGCAATGTGTTTTATTGACGCCAATCGGCGTTGAATACGAAACGGGGAGCGCATGAGCAGCATCAGTGATGACATCCGAAACCGGTGGTCGACCGGTGGCATGGTGGTTCGGCTCCTTCTGGTCAACATAGCAGTATTTCTCTTGTTGGCCACACTGGGCCTTCTGGAGACGATGGGGATACCGGTACCCAATCCCGGTGGTGCATTCGGTCTGGCGACCACTGCGGACTTCCATCTTTTGATCCGCCGCCCTTGGAGCATTGTCACACATATGTTCGTGCATTTGGGTGTTTGGCACCTGGTCATGAATTTGCTCATCCTCTGGTGGATGGGGGGGATGTTTCGCAGCTATTTCGGCGATCGCCGCACATTGAGTACCTATTTGATGGGGGGATTGTCGGGGTGGCTGGCCTATTTCATCTTGCTCAATGCGGTTCCTGGTTTCGGCGGAAGCGGGGGCTTTGCGCTCGGATCTTCGGCGGCGGTGATGGCATTGATGGTGGCCACCGCTGCATACCTGCCGGATGTGACCATCCGACTTTTTCTCATCGGGCCGGTCAAACTCAAGTGGGTGGCTTTGGTTTATGTACTGCTTGACTACGCAGCGTTGTCCCGGGGGGCAAACGTGGGTGGTCACATTGGACATTTGGGCGGTGCGGCCTATGGTCTGTTCTACATGCAGGGCATGAAGTCGGGGCGTGATTTCGGTGCGCCTCTGGAGCGCTTGTTGGATGCACTGGCTACGCTGTTTTCTAAGGGTTCGGGTAGAACCAGCGGTGGGATGAAGACCCGTTCAAAGGGGAAGCGAGGCAAAGGACTCCACGCGGTTCACAGGAGCGTTGACAAGAAGGGGCGCACCCAACGTGCACCGACCGATGAGGAGTTCAACGCGGAGAGGAAGTCTCGGCAGGAACGCATCGACCGCATCCTCGATAAAATTTCGAAAGTGGGGTATGATCAACTTACCAAAGAAGAAAAGGATTTCCTTTTCCGCTTTGGGGGTGACGTTTGATTCATGGGAAGAGTGGCAGGAACATCCAGGGCCGATTCCCGCAGCAAAAAAGGCCACATGGCCATGTTGTTTGGGTGGTTTGGATGGATATCCGTGCTTTTGGCGCGGGGGGCTACGCTCGTATCGCCGGATGTAACTGCGCTTCCGGCTTTGGCCGGTTTGGCCTTTCCTGTGGGTGCCTTTTTATTGCTTTTGGGTTGTGTCACATCCTTGCGTCGGCGCCGTTGGAAAGCCATGCTCTTGATGTGGGGCCTGGCGTGGTGGAGCGCTCCGTTGTTTCAGGCTACATGGGGTTGTGCAGGCTGTGGTATGGAGAAATCCCACGGCCCGGAATTGTCTGTGCTTTCATGGAACGTCAGGTTGTTTGATTACTACGGTTGGCTGGGTGGAGCAGGGGAAGCCGGGCGAAATGAGGTGAGGGAGGACATCATTGCCACGGTGGGGGCTGCAGCGCCCGATGTGCTGTGTCTTCAGGAGTATTTCGAGTTGACTGACAAAGCGGCTTTCCCCGTGGTTCAGCCGCTGAACGAGGCGATGGCGGAAGGTGCACCGGTGTTCAGCCACGTGGTCATTGCCCGCAGCAAAAGAGATCGGCGGTTTGGGGTGGCGACATGGTCACGCTGGCCCATTGTCGGACGATCGTCCATTGAGTTTGGTACCAAGAACAACAACGTATGTGCGATCACGGATGTGGCTTGGGAAGGGGATACCGTGCGCATATTCAATGCCCACTTTTCCAGCCTGCGTTTCGAACAGGAGGATTACGCAGCGCTGGAAGAAGGGGTGCCCAACGCAGAGGGCAGGGGCCGCATTTGGGGCCGCATGAGCGCAGCTTATGTGGAACGCGTGGCACAGGTGTCGCGGGTCATGGATGCCGTGGAGTCCAGTCCGCATCCTGTGATTTTGTGCGGCGATTTCAACGATACGCCCGCGAGCTGGGCTTTGGCGCGCTGTCGCCAAACATTGAGGGACAGTCACGATGTGCAATTCCTGACCTTGGACGGCACTTGGCAAGGTGCTTTGCCTGGAGTGCGGATTGACCATGTGCTGGTCGGTCCGCAATGGTCTGTGCAGAGCCATCGCACAGGGGGCGATGGATTGAGTGATCACCGATATGTCAGCGTCGGGCTGGGGGCGGTGCGCCCGTAACCATGCCCAGGCGCCGCGCGATTGCCTCATACGCCAGAACGGTCAAGGCAATCATCAGGAAGCCGTAGAAAAGATCGTCTACCGGCATGGAGAAGATGCGCACCGAGAGGTTGTGGTCATTGTTGTACCAGACGATTTGATCGGCCACTTCATGGACCTGGTGGTTCCAAACTGGGTACTGCCAGAACCGCAGACCGGTCAACACCCCGTTGGTTAGGATGAAGGGAATGAGCAGGGGGAGATAGGCAAACCAAAGCTGGTGATTCCAATCTCGGACGGCGGGCTTCAGAGCGGAGGCCAGGGCAAGGACGATACAGATCAGCGCAGTCAGCAGCCCTGTGGTGGCAATGTAGATGCGCTGCGGCATGGAACAAACCAAGGCCGCGGAAGCCACGGCCAACAGAGTGGTCGCAGGGAGTGAGAAGGGACGCAACGGGGGATTTGGCACATAGTGCTTCAATGACTCATAGGTGAAGATGCAGGCATAGGGGATGCAGATGAAGAAGAGCCACTCTTCCAAAGGAATGCCGGCAATCCAGATTCCGGAGAGGTAGTCCGGGTTGAAGCCCCAGATCCCCCTTTCAGTGAAGGCGATGTCCCATGGGATGAAGACTGCCATCATGACGGCGATGGCGGGAAAGAGGGCGGGCCAGAACCTTACGAAGCGGACTTTCCGGTCAAAGCTGAATGCCAATGGCACCGCGATGACGGCCAGATCAACGACGAGATATAGGTAGTGCGGATTCATCCCCTGCCCAAGGTACGCGCTGCCTGGGCTTTGCGGGCTTCACGGAAATAGCGCAGCGGAACCCACAGCATGCCAAAGCACTCGCCATCTTCTTTGCTGAGGTGCTTGTGGTGGACCTTGTGCGCCTTGCGGATTGCGGCGAAATAGGGGTGCTTGGCGTTGCGGAACCAATTGAACCTGCGGTGTATGAACACATCGTGAACCAGGAAATAGCAGAGCCCATATGCGGCAATTCCAGTGCCAATCCAGAAACGGAAGTCGTTGTGGATGCTGCCCGTGATAAAGCACCACGCGCTGGGGACAGCGAAAATCAGGAAGAAGGCGTCGTTTTTCTCGAAGAAACCCGGTTCGTGCTGGTGATGATCCCGATGGAAATACCACATGGCGCCGTGCATCAGGTATTTGTGCGCGGCCCACGCCACACCTTCCATGATAAAGAAGGTGATCAAGACGATGAGGGAGGCGGTCATGATTTCCATGGCAACAGGGAGAGTCCGATGAAGAAAGCAGTTTGTACTATGAGCAACAAGCCGGCGGCGCGGTTGGTTCGGAAAGTATCGGCCTTTCGCCAAGCCCAGGCCAGGGCAAATGCGATGACCCACCAGCTGGCATAGTTGCGCAAGGGAATTCGGTCACCCGCCCAGCTCCAGAATTCGGTGCGGATGGCCACAGGTTCCAGAACCACGTCAAAGGCCACCATGAGGCTGGCGGCGATGGCTGCGCGGAGTACCCCCCTGTCTTGTCCTGGAAGGTCCGGCGCCCACCGATCGGCCCAATAAAGGGAGCCCATGAGTGTCAGCAGCCACAGCACGCCGATCATGGGTGGAGTGTCATACAGCGGAGGGCCGAGGCGGACTCCATAGGTGTACTCGCCAAAGGGAAAACCGGTCTGCACGCCTACGACTTCTACCGCATAAGTGATGTATGCGGTGAGGGCCCATCGCCAAGCATTGTCAGGGTGGCCGAAGCCCAAAACCACGAGGGCTGTGAAAAGCAGATTGACCACCGTGAGGTTCAGAATGAGCTGGGCATCGAGGAAAACCACGCCTGCCAGTCCCACGCAATGCACAATGACCAGCAATGTCATCCACAGCCGGAGGGAGCCGGCCCATCCACGAATGCCAAAAGCACCGCGTTCAGATAGGGTCATGACGTTCCATCAGTTCACTGGTGATTCGCGCGCTCAGAAGGCAAAGCGGAATGCCGCCGCCAGGATGAACGCTTCCACCGACAAAGTAAAGGCCACGAATGCGTCGGTCGCGGTTGCGGTGCCGGAGGAATGCACTCGTTGGTTTGTTGCTGGCGGGACCGTAGAGGGCGCCGCGGTGGCTCCCCGTGCGGGTGGCAATGTCGCCTGGGGTCAGGACGTGCTCGCAGTCGAGGTGGGCGGATACGTCAATGCCAGTCATCCGTTGGACCTTGGCCATCACCCGGGAGCGGAGTTCGTCCAGGCCATGGGTCTCCCAGCCGGCGGGGGCGTTGACCATGACGAACCAGTTGCCTGCGGCTGCGGGGGCGTCTTCCGGGCTCGTGCGGCTGCCGATGTTGATGTACACCGTCGGGTCCTCGGCGATGGTGCCTTTTTGGAAGAGGGCGTCAAACTCCGCCCGGTAGTCCTCGGCCCACAGGATGTTGTGCAAATGGAGGTCGGGGGCGGGATGCCGGACCCCCCAATAGAAGATGACACCTGAGGTCGAGGATTCGGCCGACAGGATGCGCTCGGGGGCGCGGTGGCCGGGGAGCAGCTGGCGGTAAGTCGGCGTGACGTCCGCACCGGAAACGACCACGTCGGCAGCGTGGTCCTCGCCGGCAGCACGGACGCCCGCGACGCGTCCCCGTTCGGTGAGGATACGTTCCACGGGCGTGCTCGTGTGGATGGTCACACCGAGGTTGAGGGCGGTGCGGTGCAGGGCCTCGACGATGGTGTGCATGCCGCCTTCCGGGGCAAAAGTGCCCATCCCGAACTCCAGATGCGGGATGACGTGCAACATGGCTGGGGCACGGTAGGGATCGCTGCCGTTGTAGGTGGCGTAGCGGTTGAACAGCTGGCGCAATTTCTCGTGGCCGGCACGGGTGTTCCAGTCGTCGAGCCTTCGGGTCAGGGGAAGCGCGCGCCGACCGCGCCAGGCCTTTCCGAGGTGACGGAGGGCGTTGCCGGGCGCCCAACTGCTGGGCTCGTGGAGGCTCTGCTCCAGGAACAGCCCACGCGTGGCCTCGAAGCCCTCGGCACTGCGTGCAAGATGCTCCATGGCCGGCCCGGGGTCGATGCCGAATGTCGAGGCGATTTCTTCCGACAGTTGCTCGCCATCGCTCCAAGCGGTGAGCCGCGTCCCGTCGGGCCAGAAATAGTGGCAGGAGCGATCCAGCCGGGTGTAAGCGAACGGGGCGGCGTGACGGCCCGCCTGCGCCAAAGTGTCGGTGAGCAGTTCGGGCCAGGTAAAGAGGCTGGGCCCCAGGTCGAATCGGTAGCCTTCGAGGTGGAGTTGGCGCAGCTTGCCGCCTACTTCCGGTGCGCCTTCAAAAACGGTGACTTCGCGCCCGGCCACTGCAGCGCGTATGGCGGTGGCCAACCCTCCCACGCCGGCTCCTATGACGGCGACAGAGCTCACTTTCCGAGGTGGTCGGCAGCGCGTTCGAAGCAAATGCGGAACCACGTCGTAAACCGTTCGGGATCCTCGGCCATCTCCTTGCGGACGGCGTTGAAGGTCACATAGCGGTAGTCCGATACTTCATCGCCATTGGGCTTGGGTGCCACATCGCTGATGCCGAACAGGACATGATCAAATTCGTGTTCCACCAAACCTCCATCGAGCTCGGACCGGTAGATGAAGTCGAACCCCTTTGAAATTTGACACTTCATGCCCATCTCCTCCATGAGTCGCCGCTTTCCAGCTTCCACCACATCCTCGCCTGCACGGGGGTGACTGCAGCAGGTGTTGGTCCACAATCCGCCGCTGTGGTACTTGTGGTGGGCCCGTTGCTGAAGCAGCAATTCTCCGCGGCTGTTGAGGATGAATACGCTGAAGGCGCGGTGCAATTGACCCGAGCGGTGCGCTTCCATCTTTTCCATCGTACCCTGATCCTGGTCCAGGGTATTTACCAGAACGACGTGTTCCTCAGTCATGCCTCACGGTTTGGTTTTGTCTTGCACTTCATGGGCCAAATCGACCATCCATTCCGAAAATTTCGGGCTTTCTGCCCAAAAATGGGTATTTGATACCCGGAATACGGCTTCGGCGTCTTCTGCCCAATGGGTGTCAGCACCCAAGAACCTCGGAGCAGTGCCTGTGACGCTGAGCCGCAAGGCGCGGTAGATGTCTTCTTCAGGGTGGGCGTCAACGAGGCTGTCCAAACGCGCTACGCCGTCATTGAACCGGGTGAGTTTGGACATCGGGTCCCATCCGAAATCCGCTGAGCGGGTGTGGGATATCCATCGATGAGCGGTGATCAGGGGTTGACAAGCTGCGTCGGCGGTTTTCCCCAACGCTACCGCGTACTGTTCGGTTTCAACGGCCTGCTTGTAGGTGCCATGGTCCATGAAGCGCGTCCGGAGCTCGGCGAGTTCCGGACAGGATTGTCCCTGTGCAGCAGACGTCGAAATCGCGATGAAAAGGAAAGCCGAGAGGCCCCTGCGACCCAACCAAAGCATGGTCAGAGGAGATTGAACTGGTGGCGGACGTAGGAACCGACGAGCAAAGCCGCTTTCTGGCGGTTGGGAATCCGGATGCGGTCTTCCATGATGCGCGAGTGCGGCAGGCGCTGGATTTTCCGGAAGAGGCGCATGTAGTAGATGTACGCCACATAAACCCCAAGACGCGCGGTTTTGGGGAGGCGGACGATGCCCTTGTAGGCATGGTCGAAGTCTGCCTTGATTTCCGCTTCGATGGTCCGTTTGGCATCCCGATCGAAACCATCCAGGTCGAGCCCAGGGAAATAGGTGCGGCCGAGCCCGGCCCAATCGGCGCGGATGTCGCGCAGGAAGTTGATTTTCTGGAAGGCCGCTCCGAGGCTTCGGGCGTGGGGGAGGAGGGCGTTGTATTGGGCTTGGTTGCCTTCCACGAATACGGAGAGGCACATCAGTCCCACCACCTCAGCGCTGCCCACGATGTAGTCGTCGTAACCGTCTCGGTCATACGCGGTCTGGTCCAGGTCTCGTTCCATCGACTCCAGGAACTTGTCTACGTGGGCGATGTCCATGTCATAGGCATGGAAGGCCCACTGGAAGCTGTTCAGGATGGGGTTCAGCGAAATGCGTTCTTCGATGGCCCGGTAGGTGTCGGCTTTGAACCGGTCGAACAGGTCGGCTTTGTTGTAGTCGTGGAAGGTATCCACGATTTCATCCGCAAAGCGAACGAATCCATATACCGCGTGAATGGGGCCACGCAGCTCGGGAGCCAGCAGGCGGATGCCGAGGCTGAAAGAAGTGCTGTAGGCTCGGGTGGTCAGGGCGCTGCACTCTTGGCATACCCTGTCGAACAAAGGCTTTCCTGTATCCAGCAAAGTGCTGTTCACTCCATGGGTGCCTTGTTGAACCACTGGATTCGAGAGGCCAACAGGGGCCGAGGCGACATCCCTGTTCTGTGCCGGTGCTTTGGCTTCGAGTATGGGCGGACGGGCATTCATGCGTGAACGGAAGAATAAGCGCGCAAGGCCTCCGGTTGTTCTATGGACACCGATTGGGGAGGAGCAGGCTTGCCGAGAGACTTCAGGATTTCACCGGCTGCGACCTGTCCGCTGATGATGCTCGGCGGGACGCCGGGGCCGGGCGTGGTGAGCTGTCCCGCAAACCAGGTTCCGGCCAGCTTGGACTTGAGCTTGGGCTTGAGGAAGGCGGTTTGGTTCAAGGTATTGGCCAGACCGTAGGCGTTGCCTTTGAAGGCATTGTAGTCCGCGATGAATTCGCGGTGGGCGTACTGTCGTTTGTAGACGATGTGCTGACGCACGGGCACATCGAGGCGCGCTTCGAGGCGGTCCATGATCTGTCCGAAAATCCGTTCGCATGCGGCATCATCCGCATCGATGCCCGGGGCAATCGGCACAAGCAGGAAGAGGTTTTCGCAGCCCTCAGGTGCCACACTTGCATCCGTCACGCTCGGAGCGCACACGTAAAACAGCGGGTCCGCCGGCCAATCCGGACGGTCGTAAATCTCTTCGGCGTGGGCGTCGAAGGGGGTGTCAAAGAAGAGCGTATGGTGCTTCAAGCCCGGCAGCTTGCGGTCCACTCCGAGGTAGAAGAGCAGGGAGCTGGGGGACATGGCGCGTTTGTCCCAATAGGCTTCATCGTAGCGCCGGAAGCGCTCGGGCAGCAGCCGCTGTTCGGCGTGATGGTAGTCGCAGGCGGCCACAACGTGCTTGGCCGGAATCCATTGCCCATTGACCTTCACGCCGGAGGTTCGGCCGCCTTCTGCGCCGATTTCCTCCACCGCGGCCCCACATTGGAACACCACGCCCTCATCTCGGGCGACCTGGACCATGGCTTCCACGATGCCGTGCATGCCGCCCATGGGATACCAAGTGCCCAGGGCAGTGTCTGCGTAGTTCATGAGGCTGTACAGCGCCGGAGTTGTCTGGGGCTTGGATCCCAGAAACAGCACGGGAAATTCCATCAATTGGACCAATCTCGGGTCCTTGAAGTGACGGCGCACGTGGTCGCTGAAGCTCCGGAGCAATTGCAGCCGGGGCGCATCCCGTAGGATGTCGAGCCGCGCAAACTCCATGATGGAATGGGCCGGCTTATTGACAAAGCGGCCCATGCCGATGTCGTACTTCACCTTGGCCTCGGCCAGGAAATCCTCGAGGGCCTGACCGGCACCGGGTTCGATGGCTTCGAAAGCAGCAGCCAAGGCGGGAATGCCGGCGGGAACATCGAAAGGTCCCTGATCGAACTCCACCCTGTAAGAAGGGTCAAGCCGGACGAGGTCATAAAACTCCTCCACGCGCCGTCCGAAGTGGGCAAAGTACCGGTCAAAAACATCGGGCATCCAGTACCAGCTGGGGCCCATGTCGAAGCGGAATCCTTTGGCGTCAAACCGACGGGCCCTGCCGCCGGGTTGGTCGTGTTGCTCAAAGACGGTGACGTTCAATCCCTCTCTGGCCAATGTGGCAGCAGCGGCCAATCCGGCAAATCCGGAACCGATGACGGCTACGTCGAGAGGGGCAGGATCTTGGACCATGTGCATTCAAAACAACCCGAGGGGCGGTTGTGTTCAACCCCACTTGTTTTGGTATTAATGACCTAAAGTAAGGTACAAGGCGCATCAAGGTTGGTTTTATTCTTGGTCCAGGAAAAGAAGGGGTCTCTTTTTGAAACCTATTCTTCCTTGCCCTCGTTACACGGTCGGGATCAGCCACCTGCAAGGATGATTTCCATGTAGGACCTAAGGTTTTTTCCAATTGCCCAGAGGCGCCCCATTCACGTGGGGCGCTTCGCTTTTTTCGGCTGTTTTTGCGCAATCGAGGCGAACTTGCGTGCTTCATGTCTGTTTCCATCCGTATGAAGCGCAAAATGATTACACTGCTCAGTGCCCTGATTGTAGTGGGTGTCCTCACGGCATTCAATACCTACAAGGGTGCCATCTTCGGTGGCTCCGACGATCGATATTCACCCATGGCAGCCAACCAAGATTTCTACTCCCTCTCTGCAACCACACTCGAAGGCGAGGACTTTGACTTCGCCCAATTGAAGGGACAGCGTGTGCTCATTGTGAATACGGCGAGCCGCTGCGGTTACACCCCACAATACAAGAAGCTGCAGGAGCTGTTTGACCAGCACGGGGGGAGCGGTTTCACCATCCTTGGGTTTCCCTGCAACCAATTTGGTCGCCAAGAGCCGGGCAGTGCCAGTGAAATCGGTGAATTCTGCAGCAAGAATTATGGCGTCACCTTCCAGATGATGGAGAAAGTGGATGTCAAAGGAGACGGGCAGCACCCGGTGTATTCCTGGCTCTGCAACGCCAGCGAGAATGGTGTTGGCGATCACAAAGTCGCATGGAATTTCCACAAATTCCTGGTGGATGGGGAAGGCCGTTTGGTGGCATCGTTGAAGTCTGGTGCCGACCCCATGGGCGACGAGATCGCGGGATTCGCCGCGGGTCGCTGAGGTCATCCGGCGCTTCTGGCCGAAATTGGTCCCATGGCGGATCATCTTCCTCTGGACATATTGGCCTTCGGTGCGCACCCCGATGATGTGGAGTTAAGCGCCGGTGGAACGCTGGTCAAGGCGGCGATGCAGGGCAAGCGCACCGGCATTGTGGACTTGACGCGCGGAGAGCTGGGGACCCGAGGTTCCGCTGATTTGCGGGATCATGAGGCTGCCGCATCTGCCAAGGTATTGGGGCTGGCCGTTCGCGAGAACCTGGGCCTGAAGGACGGTCTGCCGGAAGACGAGGAGAAGGCCTTGCGCGCCCTGATTGCGGCCTTGCGCCGCCACCGTCCCCGCACGGTTCTGGCCAACGCACTACACGATCGCCATACGGATCACGGTCGTGCTGCCGAGCTTGTCCACCGCGCCTGTTTCCTCGCCGGCCTCGCACGCATTGAAACCACCGAGCCCGACGGCACGGCCCAGGAGGCCCACCGTCCCCTCCATGTGCTGCATTACATCCAGGACCGCTTTCGCGAGCCTTCCATCGTGGTGGACATCACGGGAGCGGAGGAGCGGAAGTACCGCGCCATAGGTTGCTATTCCTCCCAGTTCCATGTTCCCGGAGCATCAGAAGGTCAGGCCGAAATTCCGTCGGCCTCGGATCTCGCCACGCCCATATCCACGCCGGACTTCATGGCGGTGGTCCGCGGCCGGGACATCACCATGGGCCGTTACATTGGCGTCACTTCCGGTGAGGGCTTCGAGTCCCGCACTCCGCTCGGATTGGAGGACCTCGGTCACCTCATTTAATTCCTGGTGCCACAAACGCAAAACGCCCGGTCCGTGGGACCAGGCGTTTCGGTGGGTGGCTAATCGGGATCGAACCGACGACCTCTTGAACCACAATCAAGCGCTCTAACCGACTGAGCTATAGCCACCGTATGGGCCGGCAAAGATAGCGCGTTCGGCGACGTCGCCAAGCGGTTGCAAAAAACTTCGCTTTGCGCGATCAATTGGAGCAGGGGAGGCCGTAGAGGGTGAGGAAGAAGATGAGGTCGTAGGAGCCGATGAAGCCGTTGTTGTCCTGATCGAGCATGCATGAACCAGAGCTGATGAGGAAGGTGCAGGTGCCATTGTCGCAATCGGCGGAAGGGTTGTAATTGGTGGCATCGGGATAGATGCAGCCCGCGGTTCCGACACACAGATGCTGGCAGCTTCCGTCTTCATTGGTGGCGTTTGGATTGAAATTCACCGCATTTGGATCGGTGCAACCGAATGCAGTGCAAGAGCCGTCATCGACGGTGGCTTCTACTGCGAAATTGGGTGCTGACGGATCGGTGCAGCCCGCAATGGGCAGGGGTAGATCGAGGTAGATGGTGCCATTGAGATTGTCGCCCTGCAGGAAGATCTGAACGTGCAGATTCCCCGATAGGTCACCATTGGTTGTGATCTGAGCCAACAGCACGCGCAGATCAGGACCTGCAATGCCATTGTTGAAGCTGGGGAGGGCAAACCAACTGCCTCCTGTGGGGTCCGTCAAGCTAAAGCTGCCGCCCAGGGCGCCTGAACCGGGCTCGAAAAGGGAGCTCCAGGGATTCTGGCTCGATTCGATGACATTGACTTCGCCTTGCCCGATGCCGGAATTGGCGGGAGCATCGATGCCAATGGTCACGAAACTGTCATATTCATTGGAAGGAAATGCCGACCATACGGAAGGTTGTATTCCGGAAGCGGTGACACCTCCGACGGGGAAGGATTGGAAGATGTCACCGGTGCAGTTCAAGGTTGAAGGCTCATTGATGTTGCCATAAACAGCAGAAATCTGATCTGAGCTGTCAGTGGTGGTGATGTAGAGACGATAGGTATTGAATCCGGTCAGATCGACATCGCTCAATACACCGATGTTGGTTGCAACCGTATCGATTTCCAGTGTGAAATCCGAATAGTTCACGTAAACACTGGAGACCGGGCTTTGCAGCAGATTGGGAAGTCCGGAGTTGTTTTGTGCTGTGGCGCCCAATGACAACAGACAGCAAATGAATCCGAACAGTGGATTTTTTTGAGCCACAGTAAAATTTGGTTTGGTCTTGAATTATAAATATCTGAATTAAATTATTAATTGTTTATACCGTTTACGAATTGGTGAGGTGCAGCCGGGCTTCTGCATCTTGCAGGTATGGAGGTTTTGCATTTGGCGAGTTGGTACCCCAATCGGGTGCACCCCCAGTTGGGCAACTTCGTCAAGCGCCATATGGCTTCGCTTCCATCAGAAGTGAACAATACTGTGTTGCATGCCTGGCCGGACAGTGCAAGGAAATTGAAGCGCAGGGAGGTCCTGGAAGACGCCACTTCTCCCATCGGCCGTGAGCTATTGGCCTACGTCCCAGGACGGCCACCGAGGCGTTGGCGAATGGAGCGCGCCTACACCCGATTGTGCGAGCGTCTGGAGCGGGAGGGGTACCGGCCCGATGTGTTGCATTTGCATATCGCGGCAGAGGCGGCGGATGCAGCGTTGGAATGTGCGGAGCGCTGTTCCATTCCGTTGGTGGTTTCTGAGAATTGGACGGCTTATCACGCCGAGCATGGAAGGACATTCCGTGCCAAGGAGGAGCGAGCGGTCCAGCGGGCTTTGCAGGCGGCGGCGCTCCATTTGCCGGTGTCGGAACACCTGGGGCGGGCCATGGCGAGATTTGCGCCGGACGTGCCGCAACAGGTGGTGCCCAATGTGGTGGATGCGCTCTTTGTGCCGCCGACGGAGCCCCGTGTGAAGGAGGGTCCGCTGCGGCTCTTGCATGTGAGCTCGATGGTTGACGATCACAAGAACATCACGGGGATGCTCAGGGCGGTTTCGGCGGCGGTGGAACAGGGTGCGGATGTGGTGTTGGATTGCCATGGCGGTGCGGGTGCCGGGGGCGAGGAGTTGCCTCGCTACAAGGCACAGGTACAGGCGCTTGGAATGCAGGAGCGGGTTACTTTTCACGGGCCTGCGGCGCCGGATGCCGTGGCGGCGGCGATGGGGCGGGCTGATGCGTTCGTGCTGTTCAGTCGCTATGAAAATCTGCCGTGCGTCATCCTGGAAGCTTGGAGCACGGGCCTGCCCGTGATGGCGACCGACGTCGGAGGGGTGTCCGAACACCTTGGGGGTCGGCCGGAATTGGGTGCGCTGATGGGTTCTGAGGACGAGCCGGCATTGACAGCCGCCATTCTGGACCGGGCGGGGCGCAAGGCGAGGGGGGCGGTGCTTGAATCGGAGGCCATCGCGGCCTATGCGGCGGCGCGGTTTACGCCCGAGGCCGTGGGCGCACAGATCCTGGAGGCTTACCGCTCGGTGTTGCGGTAGGCTGCAGGCAGGTCGACGCCGTTGACGAAGTCGGATAATACGCGCAGACTGTCCGCGGTTTCCGCACCGCTGAAAGGCGCATCCGTGAGGTCGGACAGGCCAACCTTGGCGTTGAAGGCGGCCAGCATGGGACCGGCGATGGGCAGGTAGGACCAATGCCACCGCTCAAGCTCGTATCCGGCGCGGCCGGTGGACTTGTCGTCGTAGACCTGGTGGAAGCCATAATCGCCGGCATGGGCCGTAAGCCAAGCGTAGACCGCAGCGCCCTCGCCGCTTTCGAACCAGTCGTTTTCAAAAGAGTTCAGATCGATGTCTGTTCCCCAATGGTGCCTGGAGGCGCCGGGCATGGCACTGTATGTCAGGATGTCGCGGGCCTTGTCGACGGCCTGCCAACCCATGTACTGCGGCCGTTCCCACTTCCGTTCCCAAATGCCCCGTTGGTAATCGAAGTTGCGTGTGGCGCTCCGGACGAGGAGCGCGATACCGTCGGCTTGTGCCGCCTCCTTCATGCGCCCGTAGGCTTCGAGCACCTCGGCGCGGAGATAGATTTCCTCTTTGTCGGTCCAGGCGGCGGGCACGCTCCGGAAGTCAGGGTGTGCAGCTGGATCGAAGCGCCCGAGTAATTCCTCGCGGGTAAACGTCGGCAGGGAGTCGCCGGCATGATCCACAACAGAGACGAGATCGACCAACGGATCCGCGGTTACAGCTTCTTGGGCGGAAGGTTCGGAGCAGCCGACAGCCCAAGTGCCGACGAGTGCGACCAAGCTGCTCACCCCGAACCGAATGCGGTCAAGGGGCGGGGAGCCGATCAATGGATGCCTTTTTGGGCGAGCCAGCGCTCGGCGTCAAGGGCGGCCATGCAGCCGGTACCGGCTGCGGTGATGGCCTGGCGGTACGTTTTGTCGCAGGCGTCGCCGCTCCAAAACACGCCCTCCACGTTGGTGTAGGAAGAGCCGGGACGCGCGGCAATGATGTAGCCCTCCTCGTCGAGGTCGACCTGACCGGCAAAAATGTCGGTGTTGGGCTTGTGGCCAATGGCCAGGAAGAAGCCCGTGACGGGCAACACGCTCTCTTCGCCGGTTTGGTTGTTGCGCACTTTGGCGCCCTCGACCTGCTCGGCGCCAAGGATGTCGACCGTCTCGGTGTTCCAGTGGATTTCGATGTTGTCCATGCCCATGACGCGGTGCTGCATCGCCTTGGATGCGCGCATTTCACTTCGGCGGACCAGCATGTGGACCTTGGTGCACAGTTTGGCGAGGTAGCTCGCCTCTTCGCAGGCGCTGTCGCCGGCCCCGACCACGGCGACCTCTTGGCCGCGGTAGAAGAAGCCGTCGCAAACGGCGCAGGCCGATACACCGCCGCCGTTGAGGCGCAGGCGGGTCTCGCTTTCCAGGCCCAACCACTTGGCAGAAGCCCCTGTGGAGATGATTACGCAGTCGGCGCTGACCACGTGCTTGCCCTCTTCGATTTCGACCAATTTCTTCTCGCCGCTGAAGTCGACGCCGGTGACCCAGCCGGTGCGCACATCGGTGTCAAAGCGCTTGGCCTGGTTTTCCAGGTCCACCATCATGGCCGTGCCGTTGATGCCCTCCGGATAACCGGGGAAATTGTCGACGTCGGTCGTTTCGGTGAGCTGTCCGCCGGGCTGCATGCCCTGATAGAGGACGGGCTTCATGTCCGCGCGCGCGGCGTAGATGGCGGCGGTATATCCTGCGGGGCCCGATCCGATGATCAGGCACTTGACGTGTTCCTTGGCTTCCATGGGACAGCGAATTTACTGACCCGGGCGCGGGTCGTGTGTGCCTTGACGCACCTTTTCATCCAGCTCGAGCATCTTGTCCCACAGGTTGTCTTCTGGAGGGGGTGCGATGATGCGCAAGACCTCTCTGCGCGTGGGGTGTACAAACTCGATGCGGCGGGCGTGCAGGTGGATGGAAGCGTTGTCGTTGGTCCTCCGTGCACCGTACTTGATGTCGCCTTTGATGGGACAGCCCAGGGACGACATTGTGACCCGGATTTGGTGGTGGCGGCCCGATTTTGGGTGGATTTCCACAAAATGGTAGTGGTCGCCCTTGCCCAGCACATAGTACTTGAGTTCCGATTCCTTGCGGCCATCGCCGGGGCGGTCGTGGGCGTAGCTCTTGTTGCGCTCCTCGTTCTTTTTCAGCCAGTTGATGACGTGACCCTGCTCCTCAGGGGGTGTCCCCTTGACGACGGCCCAATAGGTCTTGGCGACCTCGCGGTGCTTGAACGCCTTCATCATCCTGGAAAGGCATTTGGAGGTCTTGGCGTAGAGGATGACGCCGCTGACGGGCCGGTCGATGCGGTGGATGGTGCCGAGCCAGGCCTCACCGGATTTGTTGTATTTGACCCGCAGGTATTCGCGGATGACGTTGTCCAGCGTGCGGTCGTTGGTGATGTCGCCTTGGACGATGTCGCTGGAGCGCTTGTTGACCGCGATGAGGTGGTTGTCCTCGTAGAGGATCTCGAGGTTTTCCGGGGTGCTCATCACGATGGGCACCTTGGGCTTGTGGGCGAATGTCTTGCCCTCGGCCATCAGTACTGCTCGCTTTCGTTGGGGAAGTCCTTGGAGCGGACATCCGCGACATATTGGCCGATGGCATCGTGCATCTGCTGGCCCATGTCCAGATAGCGGCGCAGGAAGCGCGGCGAGAAATCCTGGGTGATGCCGAGCATGTCGGGCAGGACGAGCACCTGTCCGTCGCACCCGGCACCCGCGCCGATGCCGATGGTCGGAATGTGCAGGTCGGCACTGACCTCAGTGGCCAGTTTGGCGGGCACTTTCTCCAACACCAGGCTGAAGCAGCCGATTTCCTCGAGCAGCTTGGCATTGGCCTTCAACTCCTCCGCTTCTGCCTCCTCCTTGGCCCGGACCGTATAGGTGCCAAACTTGTAGATGCTCTGCGGGGTGAGGCCCAGGTGGCCCATCACGGGAATGCCTGCGGTCAGGATGCGTTCGATGCTCTCGCGCACTTCGGCACCGCCTTCGAGCTTGACGGCGTGCGCGCCGCTTTCCTTCATGATGCGGATCGCGCTGTTGAGCGCTTCCTTGGAATTGCCTTGGTAGGTGCCGAACGGCAGGTCGACCACCACCAGCGCCTTCTTGGCGGCGCGCACCACTCCGGCGGCGTGGTAAATCATCTGGTCCAGTGTGATCGGCAGGGTGGTCTCGTGGCCGGCCATCACGTTGGAGGCGCTGTCGCCCACGAGGATCACATCGACCCCGGCACCGTCGACGATGCGGGCCATGGAGTAATCGTAGGCGGTGAGCATGGCGATCTTCTCACCGTTGTGCTTCATTTCCTGCAGCACCTGTGTGGTGATGCGTTTGGCGGAGGCGTGAACAGACATGGACCCGCAAGGTACACCGCGCCCCCGGCCCGAACTACCCCGCAAACCATCCCGATTGCCACTTCAGCGGAAGTGCCGGAAGGTGAGGTTCAATCTCGGAGAATCGACGCGGGCCCGGCGGGGGAGGGCATGGTCGAAGTCGTTTTGCAGGTGCTCCATCGCGAGCAGGTCGCCGTGCCCCAGCGAGACGGTCCAGCCCTCCTTGGTCGCGCGGTGTCGCACCTTGAAATCGCGGGACGCCCCAAAGCTGACCGAGGCGATGACGGTGGGGTCGATTTCCGGCTCGTTGTCCCGATGCCAGCCCATGGCGTCCTGCCCATCGCGGTACAGATTGCACAACACGGCATCAAACTCACGGCACTCCAACTCACTTGAAACAAGCTGATTCATCCGTTTGAGTTCAACCGGGATCTGGGCGGCAGGCCAGTCGATGGAGCTGTATCGGTAGGCCGGACCGAACCATGCGGTGAGGCGCGGCTCATCGTAGGTCTTGCCGTAGACGGTGATGCGGTTTTGCTGCCACGGGATGCGTTGCACCCATTCGTCCAGAGACTCCGCCACAAGCAATCCCGGCCAATGTCGGCAGCGGGCGGCTCCGGCTGAGATGACGGTCAGAGGCCCGTCCACGTCAAGGCCGTGTAGGAGATGTAGGCGAGGAGGAACAGGGCACCTTGCCACCGACCGAGCTTGGGCTTTTTCATTCCGCCCAAGAGTGCGAGGGGAACCAAAGCGGCGGCGGTGCCCAGCACCCACCAGACATCCCAGGTCAGGACTTCGGCGCCCATGGGCAGGGGCGTGATGGTCGCGGTGGTGCCCAAGACGAGCAGCAGGTTGAAGAGGTTGCTGCCCACCACATTGCCGACGGCGAGGTCGGCCTGTCCCCGCAGGGCGGCGATTCCTGAGGCCACCAACTCGGGTACGCTTGTTCCAAAGGCGACGATGGTCAAGCCCACCACGCGGTCGCTGACCCCGGCTTGCAAGGCCACCCGGCGGGCGCCGTCCACAAAGCACTCCGCCCCGAGGTACAGCCCTCCGACGCCCAGGGCGAAGGCGCCGAGCAGAAAGAGCGCAGAGCGCCCCGCCCATTTTCCGGCTTCCTTGAGGCTCTCCACCTCTTCTCCGTCTTGGGCGTCCTGGGCGCCCTGGCGCTGGGACCGCCAGTAGAGGTTGGCCAGGAAAGCCGCCATGAGGGCGAGTCCGACCATGCCTTCGGTCCGGCTGATGGCCAGGTCTGATGCGGCGAAGAGGAAGAGCACGCTGACCCCGAGCATGAGCGGGATGTCCAGGCGCAATGCCATGCGGTCGATCGCCAAGGGACATACCAGAGCGGTGAGGCCGAGGATGAGGGCGAGGTTGGCGACATTGGAGCCGAGGACGTTGCCGATGGCCAATCCTGGCGTGCCCGCCAGGGCCGCTTCGACAGAGGCGAACAGCTCCGGGGCGGACGTGCCCATGCTCACCACGGTGAGGCCGATGATGAGCGGCGGAATGTCCGCTTTCAGCGCCAGCGCCGCCGCCCCGCGAACGAGCAGCTCACCGCCGCCCACGAGGAACACGAGGCCGACGACGAGCGCCAACAAGGCCGGGACTTCAGCGAGGAACTCCATTCAATCTTCGGGCTTGGTGTCAGCCGTGTCTTCCGCGATTGGCTCATCGCCATCCAAGTCCTCGCCAACCTCGCCTTCCGGAGGCACGCCATCGGCCGGGGTGCCGGTGGAGGTGCCCGAGGAAGAGCCGGTGGAGGAGCGCGGCGTGCCCGCCGGGGCCTTCATCGCGTCCTCGAAGCCCTTGGTGGCGGTGCCCACGGGATCGCGAAAGGCGGCCGCGCCTTTGCGCAGGTCGTCTGTTCCGCTGAGGATTTCACGCTGGATGTCCTGCTGGGCGTCGCGCACCTGGCGCATGAACTTGCCCATGGATTGCGCCATGGAAGGCAGTCCCTTCGTCCCGAAGAGGAGCAGGTAAATGAGAAGGATGAAGACGATTTCCGTCGTGCCCATTGCGCTTCAAAGGTAGCCGTGTCCAAGGGCACTCCACGCGAGCGGGGAATGGACAATGTTACGGCAGCAAAAAGCCCCGCTCGGTGGCGGGGCTTTTCTTCAAAGTCTATGGCAGAATGCGCCTGGAGCGATCATTCCGTGCAAGTGCCGTTGGCCGGGTCGTTGAAGTTCGGGGCGGTGCGGTCGATGCAGTTGTCGCTGTCGTCGCAGATGCCATCCATGTCTGCATCGTAGACGCCGCAACCGCTGCAGCATTGTGTATAGGGCATGATCAGCGTGTAGTAGACGCTGGGCTGTCCGAAGGTGGACCCGCCTGGTGCGCTTGCTACGCCCAAGCATCCGTCAGCGTCGATCACCCGTGCCTCGTAAAGGCCGGCGGGAATGGTGCCCATCTCCGTAGGAATGGTGGCCGAGTAGTCCGCCGTTCCATTCAGTCCCGTCAATTGCAATGTGATGGGGGCACCACTGGTGATGTCCAGGGTCACGACTCCGTCGTTCTCGGTCAGGTTCGAAGCCGGTGTGCTCGCCAACAATCCCAGGAAGACCGGTGCCGTTCCGCAAGGCTGGCACACGCCGTTGGCGGGGTCATTGTAGTTGTTGGCGGTGAGGTCCGTGCAATTGTCCTGATCGTCGCAGATGCCATCTGCATCCACATCGGGGTGGGTGATGGTGACGTTGAAATTGACCTGATCGGTATTGCCTGCAAAGTCGGTGACGGTCAAGGTGACCACGTGGGTTGTTACGTCGTCACATCCTACGAAACTGCTCTTGCTCAAAGTCTGTGACTCTATGCCGGCATTGTCTGTGGAGGTGGACACCTGTAAGGCGGTCAGGATGACTTCCTGACTCGTGCTGGTCATCTCGAGGGTGATGTCATTGGCGCTGGCCACGGGAGGAATGATGTCCTCGACGGTGACAACAAAGCCATCCGTAGCGCTATTGCCTTGATCATCGGTCACCGTGAGTACGGCATTGTTCGTTCCGAGGTCGTCCACGTCAAAAGCGTTGGGTGTGACCGTTGAGGAAGCAACCGTGCATCCCCCACCTGACCCGTTGTCGACATCCAGGGGCACGATGCTGGCCACGCCGCTGGCATCGAGATAGACGGTGATGTCGTTGGCTGAGGCTGTGACCACCGTGCAGCTGCCGTCGTTTTGTGTGGCAGAAGGGTCGTAGTTGCACGCGGCGGGATTGGTGCAACCCGGTACCGGTGTCTCGGCGCTGTCGCATGTGCCGTTGTTGTTCAGGTCGAGACAGTTGCCGGCGCAGTCAAAGCCCGCGGCCGGATAGGTGCAAGAGCCGTCATCCACATTGGCTGTAGCGTCGTAGTTACAGGCGTTGCCGACCGTGCAACCTTCAAACTCGCAATTGCCGCTGTCGATGGTGGCAGTTGGGTCGTAATTGTCGGCTGTGTTGTCCGTACATCCGGCGCAACTCGTGTACTCGCACGCGGCGGCAATGGTGGCCGTTGCATCGTAGTTGCAAGCCCCTGAGGTCATGCAACCCGCGCAG
>JAURDB010000035.1 GCA_030828175.1 Flavobacteriales bacterium | reverse complement strand
GGTTTAGGGACCTACAGACGGTAATGGATGACATCATCCATTCCTTCATTTCCGAAACGGTTTTGAATTCGGCGTCCATACCCGTTTTGCTGACGGACTCATCATTCAAGGAAATTCTGCGGGCAGATCGTTTTTCGGCAGAGGATTTGCAGGATACCGCTTTGTTGATTCGGCGTCTTGTCGATGTGAACCCTCCGATACTTTTGGATTTACCGGATTCGGGAAAGCGGTGGATTCTATATGATGAAAGCCTGGTGTTGAAACAGCTCCGGTTTTTCCCAGTGGTACAGCTGTTTATCATCGGCGGATTTCTGCTGCTGGCGTACAGCACCTTCAGTACTTTTCGCAGGTCTGAGCAAAATCGGGTTTGGGTGGGAATGGCCAAAGAAACCGCCCATCAGTTGGGCACACCATTGAGTGCCTTGTTGGGTTGGGTGGAAGTATTGCGCAGCGAAAAGGTGGACGAGGCAGTTCTGGTGGAACTAGGGAAGGACTTGGACCGTTTGAGGACGGTGACGGATAGGTTCTCCAAGATTGGTTCTGAACCAGAGCTCACAAAGGGTGATTTGAAGTGCTTTGTGGAAGAAACGATGGCCTATCTCGAGCGCAGAATGCCGAGGGCGGTGGTTTTTGATGTGAATTTGGACGGTTTAACTGAGCCCGTGGCGTTCAATCCTGCGCTTTTCGGTTGGGTGCTTGAAAACCTGACGAAGAATGCGGTGGATGCTATGGAGGGTTCGGGCCGTTTCTCCGTCAGCTTGAGTTTGTCCTCAGGAAGGGTAATGATGGATTTTCAGGATACTGGAAAGGGAATGTCACGTCGTACCCAACGCCAGGTTTTTGATCCGGGATTCAGCACGAAGGCAAGGGGATGGGGCCTTGGATTGAGCCTTGTGCGTCGGATTGTAAGGGAATATCACGGAGGACAGATCTTTGTTTTGAGAAGCGAAGAGGGCATTGGAACGACGTTTCGCATCACCCTTCCTTTGGTTTCGGAAGAGTTGGGCTAAATTCGCGGTCCTCCTTGCCCGGATGGCGGAATTGGTAGACGCGCGCGACTCAAACTCGCGTTCCTTTGGAGTGTGGGTTCGATTCCCACTCCGGGTACAAATAAGGTCGGTTGACGGTTAAATTCCGGTGATGAAACGGACCTTCCTTTTTTTTCTCGTCGGGTATGCGTTGTCATGCGCTAACGCACAGCCGGTTTTGGAGTGGGGTGCTCCGGCCGGGGTTGGTTACTCGGCGGACATTTTGGCGGCGGGCTTTGTGGAGCCCACTCCGGCTTCAGCAGATCCTCAATCGTGGGATTTCAGTGGGATTTCAGGCAATTCAGTGGGGTTGTTCAGCCTTTCTCCGGCTAGCGCCTCGCCATTCGCCCCCCTATTTGATGGAGCCGAATGGGTTGCATCACAAGGGGATCAGCTTTCGTTCTGGATGCTGGATGAAGACAACTTCACAGTGTTGGGGAATGCCAATGCCGTGGTGGGGATTACCCTTCCTTTTGACGATCCTTTGGTGCAGTGGACGTACCCATTGGAATACGGGCAAGTTGTCGAGGATGCGTTTGGAATAGAGCAAATGCTGTTCGGACAGCCCTATCAGTTGCAAGGCTCGGCGGTGAGTTCAGTGGATGCTTGGGGCAGTCTGGTGCTGCCTGATGGTACGGCTTACAGCGAGGTCTTGAGGGGAAACTACCAGCAGGACTACATGGAAATCTACGAGGGGGATACCGCCCTTTGGTCTTTGAATCAGGTGATGTATTTCGTCCCGGATTCGGCGTTGGCGGTGTTTTTTCACGAAGCGCTGGAGGTCACGGACAACGCCGGTACGACGCTATTGGAGGTGACGGATGTAGCGTGGTATGCAAACGGAGTGGCGTCGGTTCCGCAGCAGGAACAAGCGGAAATGGCTGCCCCTTATCCAAACCCTTTGTCGGAGGGCGAAGTGTTGAACGGGTTCTTGCCTGAGGGTTGGAGCTACCGGGTCCTGTCCATGGAAGGAAAGGTGATGGAGGAGATCCGGGCAGGGTCTGCAGGGTGGGTTCAGATTTCGACAGAAGGATGGGGCCACGGGATGTACTTGCTCGTGCCTTTGAGCCCCTCTGGAGAGGCGCATGGCGCCATTCATCGCATTTTGATTCGCTGACCCGTGCTGACGAAAAAGGCTCAATACGCATTTCGGGCATTGACCGTTTTGGCGCGCAGGCAAAGGGCGGCGGCGTCAAACGAGGTGTCTGAGTGGCTCAGCGCCCGTGAAATTTCAGAGGCAGCTCCGATGAGCGTGAAGTTCCTGGAGCAGATCCTGGTGGAGTTGCGCTCTGGCGGTGTGGTGAAGAGCCGCAGAGGGCCTCACGGGGGCCATGCCCTGAGCCGCCCGGCAGAGGAAATCGCCATGGCCAAGGTGCTCAGGATGATGGACGGTCCCATTGCTCCTTTGGCGTGTGTGAGCCTGCATTACTACGAGCGATGCGAGGACTGTGTGGAGGAGGACTGCGGATTGCACCGCATGATGGCGGATGTACGGGACGCCCAACTGTCGGTTCTTGAACATCGGAGTCTGGAGGACCTACTAAATCCTACCTAGTTTATAGGATAAGTGTGAATACACTATCTTCGGGGCTATGGTATTGGCTCCGAACACCACGTCTTTGGACGTGCTCGTCAGAGAAATTGAAACAATTGCAACCGAACAGCTGAAAAGCGGCGGAGTGGTATTGACTACCTCGTTCAGTAAGGAAGACCAAATCTTGACCTGGGCCGTGATGGAGGGCGGTGCCGATGTTGAGGTAGTGTCTTTGGATACGGGTTATTTGTTTCCTGCGACCCGCCAGACATGGGAGGCCACACAGTTGCATTTCGGTAGGGAGATTCGGGCGTTGAGGCCAAATGAAGCAGAGGTGGTGTCCTTGGATGGGTTGGACCGGATCTACCAGAGCACAGAAGGGCGAAAGCAGTGCTGTTCGGTGCGGAAGATTCAGCCGTTGCGGGCTGCTTTGGCGGGCAAGGGGGCTTGGTTGACGGGATTGCGCCGGGCCCATAGCCCAAACCGGGCCGCCATGGAGAGAAGGGAACGGGATGCCGCGTGGGGAATTCTGAAATTCCACCCGTTGTTGGAATGGGACGATCAGATGTTGGATTCAGCCGTTGCCTCAACGGGCGTTCCTGTGAACCCCCTTCATTCCATGGGCTATCCGAGTATTGGCTGTGCTCCTTGCACGCGGCCTGTATTGCCGCATGAGGATCCGCGTGCAGGTCGATGGTGGTGGGAGAGCTCCTCCAAGGAGTGCGGACTGCACCGCGGCTGAAAAAGAGAGGAAAGCGGTCCAGTCAGAATCAGTAGGCGCGGACTTTTCGTCCCTGCTTCCAGAAAACAAAAGCCCGATTGGCCACGCGGTTTCCACCCGGGGTGGGAAAGTTTCCGGTGAAGTACCAGTCGCCTTTGTGATCGGGAATGGCGGCGTGAAGGCCTTCTACGCTCTGGTATATGATGCGGACTTCCGCATTGATTCCTTCCGGGGTCAGGAGTTCTGAAATCTTCTGGGATGTTTCCTCCTCTGTCAGGTGGTCGTAGATGGGTTTGACCTTGTTTTCCTGCTCGGTGTAGGGTTTCTCCAGCTCGGCCAGGCAGTCGGCGAACACCTGCTCGATGAGCGCATCGTTGCCGCGCTCGCGGTGCAGTGCGATGGCGGCTTGGAAGGCGATAAAGTCACCCATTTTCGCCATGTCGATGCCGTAACAATCGGGATACCGGATTTGGGGTGCGCTACTCGCGACGACAATGCGCTTGGGACCCAGTCGATCGAGGATGCGCAGGATGCTCCTTTTCAGCGTAGTGCCACGCACGATGCTGTCGTCGATGACGACAAGGTTGTCCTTGCCCCGAACGACGGTGCCGTAGGTAATGTCGTAGGCGTGGGTAACCAGATCGTCCCGCGCACCGTCGTCGGCGATGAAGGTGCGCAGCTTGGCGTCCTTCAAGGTCACCTTGTCCACCCGCGGCCTTTCCTCCAGAATCTCCCGCACATCATCAGGCGACGGGTTATGGCCGAGCCCCAGGATGCGCTGGATTTTGCTTTGGTTCAAGTGACTCTCCAACCCTTTGACCATGCCGTAGAACGAGGTTTCCGCAGTGTTGGGGATGAAGCTGAAAACAGCGGAGTCGAGGTCGTGTTCCACGGCTTCGAGGACCTTGGGTACGAGCGTTTCTCCCAGCGCGACGCGTTCTTTATAAATGTCGGCATCGTTTCCGCGCGAGAAGTAGATCCGCTCGAAACTGCACGGTGTGCGCTCCGCTGCTTCGCGAATCCCCTCAATGCGGCTGTTGCCTTCTCGGTCCACGATGAGGGCCTCACCGGGGTGCAGTTCTTTTACTTCGTCCGTGCGGGCATTGAATGCCGTCTGGATGACGGGGCGCTCGGAAGCCGCGACAATCACCTCTTCATCTTCAAACCAGAAGCAGGGGCGAATGCCATTGGGGTCTCGGGCGATGAAGGCGTCCCCCGTGCCGATGATGCCCCCCATGACGTAGCCACCATCCCATGATTCTGAAGCGCGGCGCAACACCTTCCCAACATCGAGGTTGTTGGCGATGAGGTCGCTGATGACCTGGTTCTCGTGACCCTCTTGTTTGAAGTTGCGGAAGCGCTCTTCTACCTCTTCGTCGAGGAAGTGGCCGACCTTTTCCAGCACGGTCACCGTATCGGCCTTCTCCTTGGGATGCTGGCCCAGCTCAACGAGGATGTCGAAGAGCTCGTCCACATTGGTCAAGTTGAAATTCCCGGCGAGGGCGAGGGTGCGGCTGCGCCAGTTGTTCTGCCGGAGGAAGGGGTGGACGCGTTCTATGGTGTTGCGCCCGTAGGTGCCGTATCGAAGGTGTCCGAGAAAGACTTCACCGGTGAAAGCGAACTCCTTCTGAAGCCAATCCGCGTCTTTGAGGTGTTCGGGATGATGCTCGCGCGTTTCGGCGAAACGGCCCATGATCTGTTCGAAGAGATCTTCGATGGGTTGCTTTTCGACCGACCTCGAGCGGCTCAGGTAGCGGTGTCCAGGTGGAACGCTGAGTTTGACATTGGCGAGTCCCACACCGTCTTGCCCCCGATTGCGTTGCTTCTCCATCAGGAGATACATCTTGTTGAGGCCATAGAAGGCCGTTCCGTAGGTGTCGATGTAGTACTGAAGCGGCTTCTTGAGACGGAGAAGGGCTATGCCACACTCATGTTGGAGAAGGTCGCTCATCGGGTGCGGGGGGGTTCCGGAGTTGCGAATTTAGAACGGAGGTGAGGGAATTAATCCAGGTAGCCGAGTTCGATGAGACTTTGGGCCGTTGCGACCCCAGCATCCTCTGCAGATCGGGGGTTCCAGTCATAACGTTGGCGCGATCGTTCAGAGGATACGCTGGCCATGTAGCCCAATTCCGCGAGCACACCGCGCAACGAGGGGTCGAACAGAGCGAAGAACCGAAGCAAGAAGTTGGGCATGGCCAGGGTGCCCACTTTGCGTCCCTCTTTCGGAAAGGCGCTTTTTAGGGCCTTTGCCAAGTCGCGAAACGGAAGGGTGTTGGCGGTTGCGGCAAAGCGTTGTCCGTTGGCCTTTTCGTCGTTGAGCACATGGAAGTGGAGGCTCACGACGTCCCGAACATCTACGGTGGGGTAGCCCAAATGCGGAACACCCGGGAACTCGCCGCGCATCATCTTGAGGACCACGTCGCCGCTGGTGCCGGCGTCCTTTCCGTCGAGGATGGGCCCCAGGATGAAGCCGGGGTTGACTGCAGACACGGCCACATTCGGCTGTTGCTTCGCCAGCAACCACAGGTCTTGTTCGGCCAAGGTCTTGCTTTTGATGTAGGCCGTGATCATGCCACCATCGAGTTGTGTCCAGTCCTTTTCGGTGAAGGCGGTCTTTTCTCGTCCATGCCCGTATACAATGGCCACGGTGGATGAGGTCTGAACAAAGCGTTTCACCCCCTCTGCAACAGACGCTTCGAATACATGTTTGAGCCCTGTTCGAGCAGGCCCGATGAGGTCTTGCTCATCCTTGGGTGCGGTCAAGGGGAAGGGCGAGGCGACGTGCAATGTGGCGTCACAGCCGGCAGCGGCTTCCCTCCACCCGTCTGGAGAAAGCAAGTCGGCCTCGTGAAAAGTGAGGCGACGCAGGGCTGCTTCCGCGCCGTCACCGAGCTGTGCCGCCAACATTTGCCGGACGGAATCTGCGCGCTGGAGCGACCGCACCGTGCCGCGGACGGTGTGCCCTTGGCGCAACGCTTCGAGCGCCATGTGACCTCCGAGAAAGCCGGTCACCCCTGTAATGAGGAGGGTGTTGTATTGCATCGAAAGGAGGGGGGTCAGTCGGGGTGTACGGGAAGGCGCTTGAGCCACTTGTAGTTCGCACGGGTGAGGTACCACATCATGACGGGGACGATGACCAGTGTGAGGAAGGTGGCAAACGTGAGGCCATAAATGATCGCCCAGCTCATCGGTTTCCAGAAGATGTTGTTGTCACCGCCGATGTACATTTTCGGGTCAAACTCGGCGAGCAAGCTGACAAAGTCCACATTGATTCCAATGGCCAGTGGGAGCAGTCCCAGAACAGTCGTGATGGCGGTCAGGAGCACGGGGCGGAGACGTGTGCGTCCACCCTGCACGATGATCGGCACCACTTCGCCAAACGGAAGCATGTCGTCATCGCTCAGGCCCAGTTCGGCTTTGCGCCGGTCGATGAGCAGGTGGGTGTAGTCAATCAAGACGATCGCATTGTTCACGACGACCCCCGCCAGGGAGATGATGCCGATCATGGTCATGATGATGACGAAGTCCTGTCTGAAAATGACCAAGCCGAGGAAGACACCCGTGAGCGAGAACAGAACACTGAAGCCGATGATGAAGGGCGTGGAGATGCTGTTGAACTGCGCGACGATGATGAGGAGGATCAAAAAGAGCGCAATCACCAGGGCGCGTGAAAGGAATGCCAGCTCCTTGGCTTGTTCTTCTTGCTGGCCGGTAAACTCCCATTGCACTCCCTGTTGTGCAGGATAGTCGATGAGTTTTGCTTTGATGGCTTCTACGATTTCATTGGCGTTGTAGCCTTCGAGCACATTGGAAGCCAGGGTGACGGTTCGGTCGAGGTCCTTGCGTTTGATGGCATTGTAGGTGGTGGAACGCCCCGCAGTAGCCACAGCGGAAATGGGCACCTCCTTGATTTGGCCGTCGGACTGGCTGCGGAAGATGACCTTCTGGTTCATGAGGGCGTCTGCATTGTTTCGGTACGCGTCCGCAAACCGAAGGTTGATCGGGTAGTCGTCTTCGCCATCCTTGAAGCGGCTGACTTCTCTGCCGAACAGGGCACTGCGCAGGGCGAACCCGATTTGCTGTGTGCTGAGTCCATATCGCCGCGCCTTGTCCCGATCGATGGTGATGGGCATTTCCGGTTTGGACTTCTCCACGTCGAGCTTGAGTCCTTCGATGCCATCGATGCCGGTGGACTCGATGAACCGCTTCAGGCCATCTGCGTAAGTGAGGGCGGTCTCGTAATCGGCGCTGGTGATCTCGATGTTGATGGGCAACCCTTGGGGCGGACCGTCCGAGTTCTTGGTGGCGCGTATGATGGCATCGGGGTAACCCCTGACCTCTTCGCGGATGGCGTTGAGAACGTCGGTGGTGCTGAATCCCTCGCGGTCCTGGAATTTCACGAAGCTCACGGTGATGCGGCCTTTGTGGGGCGTGGCGCCCAATTGCGGTCCCTCCGCCGGGTCCGAGGTTCCTTCGCCCACCTGGGCGATGACGGAGTTGGTCAGGAATTGCTCCCGTTCTCCGTCGTCCCCATTCCGCATGAATTCCTGCCGGTTGATGGCAGTCATGACCATGACCTCGACCTCTGCCGTGACCCGGTTGGTTTCTTCGATATCGGTTCCGATGGGCATGTCGATGTAGACATTGACATACTGTGGCTCGTTCTGGGGGAAGAACTCCACCTTGGGCGGGAAGATGCCGAGGAGCACCAGCGACCCGAAAAGGAGGCCGATCATCCCGTAGAAGAACAACCACGGCTTGGCGCCGCGGAGTGCAAAGTGCAGCAGCCGTTCATAGCTGTTTTCAAGGGCGGGCAGCAGGCGGTTCTGGAACCAGGCGGTGGCGGGTGTGAGGGCGTAGCGGTTGATTAGGCCGACTGCTCCGGCGAGGACCAGCAGGTTGCCCAGGGTGTTGAACCCTGCGCCGAGCAGCAGCAAGCCGAGAATGATGAGGATTCCCGTGGTGATGAAAAGCCGGCGGACGTTCATTTCGGCCTCCTCCACTTTCATGTAGACGCTGGTCAGCACGGGGTTGATGACCAAAGCCACGAACAGGGAAGAAGACAATACGATGATGAGGGTCATCGGGAGGTACTTCATGAATTCTCCGATGATGCCCGGCCAGATGGCCAGGGGCAGGAAGGCGGCCAGTGTGGTTGCCGTGGAAGCGATGATGGGCCAGGCCACCTCGCCGACACCGAAACGGGCAGCGTCGAAAGCCGACATTCCTTCGTCCATCAGGCGGTAAATGTTCTCGACCACCACGATGCCGTTGTCCACGAGCATACCGAGCGCAAGTACCAGCGCAAAGAGGACCATCACGTTGAAGGTGATGCCCAGCGCGTTCAGGATGGCGAAACTCAGGAACATGGAGAGGGGAATGGCCACACCGACAAAAAGGGCGTTGCGGAGCCCCAGGAAGAACAGCAGGACGCCGACCACGAGCAGGACGCCCAGAATGATGCTGTTCTGCAGCTCATCCACCTGGGTGCGCGTCTGGTCGGATTGGTCGGAAGTGATGCTCACACTCAGATCGGCCGGCAGGAATTCAGCCTTCGCTTCTTCGATGATGCGGTTGATTTCATCCGAGGCGATGATGAGGTTTTCTCCGGCGCGTTTTCTCACATCGAGAGAAACCACAGGGTTGCCCCATTCGCGGGCATAGCTGGTCGCTTGCTGGTCCACAAATTGAACCTTGGCGACGTCGCGCAAGTAAACGGGGTTGCCACCTTCGGCCTTGATGATGATGGACTCCAGGTCTTCGGCGTCACGTATGTCGCCCACGACTTGGACAGTCCTGCGGCGGCCATCCATGAGGATGTCGCCTCCTGAAATGGAGAGGTTCTCCTGACCGATGGCCTGGGCGATGTCGTTGAAGCTCACGAGCATGGCTTCTGCACGCAGGTAGTCGATCTCGACTTCGAGCTCCTTTTTGTTGACGCCGCGGATTTCGGCCTCGTTGATCTGGTCGAGGTCCTCAATGCGGTCTTGCAATTCTTCCGCGTAATCCTCCAGTTGGTCCACCGGGTAATCGCCGGAGAGATTGACCTGCATCACCGGAATGAGTTCGGTGAAGTTGAGGTCGAAGATGTTGGGGTCGCTGGGGAGGTCGTCCGGAAAGCTGGGATCGCTCATGGCGATGTCCACCTTGTCCTTGACCTTGCGAAGGCCGACCTCCGGGGTGACCGAGAAATCGAACTTGACGTCGATGGCGCTATAGCCTTGCTGGCTCGTGGAGGTGATGACATCGATGCCCGTGATGCCCTTGAGCTCTTTCTCGATGGGGCGGGTGATGAGCTTCTCGATGTCGCTGGGGCTGTTTCCGGGATAGGCGGTACCGATGTATACCTCGGGAACGACGACTTCCGGGAAGCTCTCCTTGGGAACGGTGATGTACGAGGAAATGCCCGCCAGAAGGATGATGGCGATGAGGACCGCCACAGTCGTCCGGTTTCGGATGGACGCCGTGCTGAGGCCGAACTCCTTGGGTGTATCAGGATTCATGGGAATCGTAGGGGGTTCGGGGGTCAGCGGAGAACTTGAACGGCTTCACCTTCCACCACTTGTCCGGCGCCGCGGTCAATGACGGTGGAACCGGCGGAAAGGCCATCCAGGATCAGGATGCGGTCCATGTAGGCTGTGCCGATTTTGACCGGCTGTCTTTTGGCCTTGCCATCTTCAATCTTGTAGACGAAGTCCTTGCCCTCCCGGTCTTGGAGGATGAGGCTGGACGGCAGGGCGATGGCGGAATCGAGGTGCAGGTCGTTGATGCGCAACGAGACGAATTGGTTGGGCAACATGACGTGGTTTCCTTCAATGGGCACCACGATTTCGAAGGTGCGATTGGCAGGTTCGATGTAGCTGCCTACGCGCCCAATGCGGGAGGTCAGGGTATCGACTCCCGGAACAAGCACTTCCACGCGTTGGTTTTCGGAAACCTTCCCGACGTAGTGATCGCTGACCTTGGCGCGGACATACATTTCATCCAGGTCCAGGATTCGCGCGGCTGGGTTCATGGGGCTGGCAAGCTCTCCTTCCTTGGCGAAAATCCGGTCCACCGTTCCGGCAAAAGGTGCGGTGACGGACCCGAGGTCCACCTGTTCTCCAAAGGCGGCAATGCTTTCTTCCAGCGCTTCCACGCTGGTGCGCGCTTCGAGCAACTGCACTTCGGTGCCAATGCCTTGGCTCCAAAGGCGCTCTTGTCGAGCGAGGACGTCCTTGGCGAGCGCCAGACGGGTTTCCAGTTCATTTTGGTTGCTGGCCACTACATCGTTGTCCAGTTGAATCAGCACCTGGCCTTTGCGGACGGTCTGGCCTTCCTCTACGAGGATGCGGCGCACGGTTCCCTGGGTCAAAGGGAAAACCTGGGCCATGCGGTCGGTTTCGACATTGCCTTGTACGGTGAAGTAGTGATCGAAGGGGGCCGTCTCCACTTGAAGTGTGGTGACTTTTCGGGCGTCTTTCACCGCTTTTGAGGGGTCGGTGCTGGCAGCAGATTCCGTCGAGGGGCTGTCAGGGGTGCTGCACGAAGCAAAGAGCAATGCAGGTAGGGCGAGAAGGGAAATAGAACGGATCATGGCGTTCAGGCGTTGAGGGAGCGTTGGAGACGGAGGTGGGCATTGAGCCAGCGAAGCGTGGCTTGGGTAACGCCGCCTTGGGCGTTGATGAGTTGGTTCTGTGCCTGTGCCAGGTCAAAGCTGCTGGCGAGGCCTTCGGTAAATCGAATGCGGGTGCGGTCCATGATGCGGGTGGCCAGCTCCAGGCTGCGTTGGGACTGCTGGCGCTGTTCCAAGGAGGCGTTGTATTCGGATCGGGCCGCACGGTATTCGAGGCGGGCAGCTTCGGTCATCTGCTCCAAAGCTGTAGCGGCTCGGTCGCGCGTCAATTCGGCCTTGAAAACGCGCTCCTTGCCAGCGAAGCTGGACCAGATGGGAATGTTCATCTGCACGCCAACGAGCTGGATGGGATACCAGCTGCCGTCACCGAAGAAGTCAAAGGCGTCTCGCTGGGCATTGCGCTGGTTGGTGTAGAATGCGCCAATGCTGGGAAGGCCGGCCGCTTTTTCGTTTTGAATGCCCAGTTCGGACAACGCGAGGTTCTGCGTTTGGGTACGGATTTCGGGAAGCCGGACGGCATCGAAGGGAACACCCAGCACGGAAGCGGCGCTCAAGGCACCATCCAATGTTTCGAAGCTGTCTGCGAGGATGACCGTGGTTTCCACGGGCATTCCCATGGTGAACTTGAGGGCATCCAATGCCACCTGTGCCATGCTCTCGGCTGCGGTGCGTTGTTGTTTCACGTCGGTGAGCGCGAGTTCCAATTGGTCGGCATCCGTGGATTCGGCCACGCCTTCTTCCACCATGGCACGCATCTGATCGTGGCTGTCGGAAGCGAGTTGTTCAGCGGATTTGAGCAGGCCGACGTTTTCATCGGCTGCCAATGCTGCGGCATAGGCCTCGCCTGCGGCACGACGTGCATCTACGACCGAGCGCGACTCGGCGGCTTCCATGGCGCTGGCGTACGCTTTGGCGGCTTGGATGCCGACGAAGTAGCTCGGGCTGAAAATCAATTGAGTCGCTGTGATGCCGGCGGTCATGGTCTGCTCCGCGCCGAACTGGAATTCCTGTATGGCATCCGGATCCGGGGCCGGGGCATCCAACGGGACGCCTGTGGCCTGCGCTACCCCTCCGAGAAACGTGTTCAGGTAGTCAGGGAACCCGAACACATCTCCACTGGACACCTGTGTAGGGATGTCGATGTAGCGATTGTATTCAACCGACCCGCTGATCTGGGGGAAGCCGGATGCAATGATTTCTCGGGTGTTGCTGGCGGCTTCGTCTTTGTCCATGGTGGCATAGCGCACGTTGTATGCGCGTTGAGCGGCGATGGATTGGGCTTCATCCAAGGTGAGTCGGATGCTGGATTGGGCTGTGGAAGCTGAAGCCAGGACGAGGGTGGAAAGGAGTAGAATGGTGCGCTTCATGATGCGGCTTGGGCCTGTGCGGCTAGGTGTCGGATGCGGTAGTATTCCATGCCTTTTTCGGTGGCGATGCCCCGGAGGTGGTAGGCGTGGAGTTCTTTCTGGAGTTCGGAAAGGGGTCGTCCGAACTCTTCGAGGGTGGAGGGGTCCGTCATGGTCTGTACCATGGACATGTGCAGTCGGGCAATCAGCTTGGCGTCAAAATCCTGCCGATAGAAGCCTTCTTTTTGGCCGCGTTCGATGTTGCGAATGAGGTAGCCCTGCATGTTTTCCTGCTTGTGCTTCTCGAGCCTTTGCATGGCATCGGGGTGGTACTTCTGCAGATCGAAGAGCATGCTGGGATGCATTTCCCGCAATTCGGACTGCATGTATTCCATGGCGCCGATCACGGCATCGATGGCATTTTCTCCACTTTCGGCCAGCGCGCAGATTTGCGCATCCTGTCGGGTGCACATGCGATCGAACACCTGAAGCACGAGGTCGGACTTGTCCTTGACGTACTTGTACAGTGTCTTCTTGGAGACGCCCAACTGTCGGGCGAGGTCATCCATGCTGACAGCACGGATTCCCAAGCGGCGAAATGCACTTTCGCAACCGTCAAGCAGCTGGCAAAGGCGGGAACCGTCAGGGGTTTGTGGAGTATGGGGATTCACCAAGCGCTTGTTTCGGGCGGCAAAAATACCCATTGACATGCGCGATGGAAACGAAACGCTTGTTAAATCGTTTCCATGGTTTCTTTACGGAAATGAGATGGGCTCAATCGAGCCGAATGCCCATCCTTCCGACGAGCCCTTCGAGGTTGTTGGAGGCAAAACGCGTATCCCGGACGCGGTTTTCCTGAGGGTCTATGTTCCACCCTGTTGCGGTGCGGAAATCGCCCTCCCGAAGGTCCGATCTGTGAAAGATGACCTCGTTGAGTTTGCTGCCGGACCAGTCTACATTGCGGGCATCCGCTCCGCTGAAATCGCAGGCTGAAAGATTGCTGTCAATCAACTTGCAGCCTTTCAGGTCGAGGTCGCTCCAGTCACCCCCGGTTGCTTGGCATTGGTGCAGAGAAAGGTTCAGGAATTGAGGCGACAGTGTGCACCATCGGAGCTTATCGACAGTGCATTCCTTGAGGGTTACGCCATGCAATCGTGCGCCAGTCCAGCGCACGCCCACAAGGTTGCAGTGATCGAATGTGCAATTCTCGAAACGGGTGTTGCGCCAATCCATTTCTCCGAAGGTCAGGCCTTCAAAGTGGCAGCTTTCAAAATGATGGTTGGTCCAGGGCCCGTTGGGCAAGGGGTCCGGGCCATCTGTCAGGAATCGAAGATTGAACCACTCCATCAGGAAAGGGTGCGTCGGATGAGGCCTTCGTCCGCCTTTTGGGCCAATGTGACTTTGAGGCGGGGCTCGGCCTCCATGGCGCGCTTGATGGCGAACTGTGCTTCTTCATTTCGGGCCCAGCTGCGGCGTGCGATGCCGTTGTTGACGTCCCAATGCAGCATGGAGGTCAGGCGTGCTTCGGATTCGGCAGAGCCATCGAGCAGCATGCCGAAGCCCCCGTTGATGACCTCTCCCCAGCCGACGCCGCCGCCGTTGTGCAGGGAGACCCAAGTCGCACCGCGGAAGGCGTCACCCACGAAGTTCTGTACCGCCATGTCGGCTGTGAAGGCGGAGCCATCGTAGATGTTGGAGGTCTCTCGGTACGGGCTGTCGGTGCCGCTCACGTCGTGGTGGTCTCGCCCGAGTACGACCGGTCCGGACAGTCGGCCGCTCGCTATGGCGTCGTTGAAGGCCTTGGCGATGCGCATGCGGCCTTCGGCGTCCGCATAGAGGATGCGGGCCTGCGAGCCAACGACCAGTTTATTGGCCTTGGCCCCCCTGATCCACTGCACGTTGTCTGCCATCTGTTGCCGGATTTCGGCGGGCGATTCCGCCATCATGGCTTCCAGCACCTCGCAGGCGATGGCGTCGGTGGTGTCCAGGTCGGCCGGATCGCCACTGGCACAAACCCAGCGGAAGGGGCCGAATCCGTAGTCAAAGCACATTGGCCCCATGATGTCCTGCACGTAGCTCGGGTAGCGGAAGGCTTCCCCGTCGGCGGCCATGATGTCGGCGCCGGCCCGAGAACTCTCGAGCAAAAAGGCGTTGCCGTAGTCAAAGAAGTAGGTGCCGCGTGCGGTGTGCCGATTGACGGCGTCAGCGTGCCGGCGCAGGCTCTCTTGGACGTGGACCTTGAATTGCTCCGGGTCCTCTGCCATCATCTTTTGGGATTCCTCGAAGCTGAGGCCGGCGGGGTAGTATCCGCCTGCCCATGGGTTGTGCAGCGATGTCTGGTCAGACCCCAAGTGAATGTGGATGCCTGCGGAATCAAAGTGCTCCCAGACGTCGACTACGTTTCCGAGGTAGGCGAAACTGACGACCTCCTTGGCTTCCATGGCGGCACGGACTTTGGTGGCCAGCTCAGCTACGTCCTCGACCACATGGTCCACCCAACCTTGTTCGTGGCGTTTCCATGCGGCTGCGGCGTCCACTTCCGCTGTCACGGATACGACACCGGCAATGTTGCCCGCTTTGGGCTGGGCACCGGACATGCCGCCGAGGCCGGCAGTCACAAAGAGTTTGCCTGCGAGTGATGGGTTCTCGGGGTCGAGACGGCGGCCGGCGTTGAGTACCGTGATGGTGGTGCCGTGCACGATGCCCTGTGGTCCGATGTACATATAGGAGCCGGCGGTCATCTGGCCGTATTGGCTGACGCCCAAGGCATTCATGCGCTCATAGTCATCGCCTGAGCTGTAGTTCGGGATGACCATGCCGTTGGTGACCACCACACGCGGCGCACCCGGGTGGGAGGGAAACAAGCCCAGCGGATGGCCGCTGTACATGACGAGGGTTTGTTCCTCGGTCATTTCGCTGAGGTATTGCATCACGAGCCGATACTGCGCCCAGTTCTGAAATACCGCGCCGTTTCCGCCGTATGTGATGAGTTCTTCGGGGTGTTGTGCCACGGCAGGATCCAGGTTGTTCTGGATCATCAACATGATGGCAGCGGCTTGGGGAGTTTGTGCCGGATACTGATCGATGGGCCGGGCATGCATGGCGTAGTCCGGCATGAACCGATACATGTAGATGCGTCCGTAGGCCTTGAGTTCCGCAGCGAATTCGGGTGCGAGTTCGGTGTGCTGTTCGGCCGGGAAATAGCGCAGGGCATTGGCCAGGGCGAGCTCTTTTTGCTTGGGCGTCAGGATGTCTTTTCGGACGGGTGCATGGGGCACTTCCGTGCTGCGGTTGCGCGGCGCGGGGAGCACTGCGGGGAGTCCCTCGGCGATGGAGGCCTGGAACGCGGCAAGGGGAGTCGATGGGGTAACAGTGGTGTTCATCGGTCAGAGGCCTTGGGGATTGCGGATGCGTCCGGTGCCCTTGTCGAAACCGAAAGGGCAGTGTTTGCAACCGCTGGTGCAGCAATAGCCACGCTTGCGGTGGTATTGTTCGGTGAAGACGAGAAATCCCTCTGGAGACGTATAGGTGTCACCGGGCTCAATGGGGATTTTCCGCGTACGATCCACGTACTCGAAGGTACGCCGGTCGCGCCGTTCAGGTGCGCAGGTGGCGCCGACGGACCCTTTCCGGAATGCGGCAAAGCAATTCGTAGGGTATGGTGTCCGTGGCCTTGGCGAGGTCTTCAATGGGTGCGAGGTCACCGAAGATTTCTACGCTGTCGCCGATGGCAACGGCCAATCCGGTCACATCGATCATACAACCATCCATGCATACGGGTCCAACCGTGGGACAGGACCGGCCGGCAGCGTGAAGCCGGGCCCTCCCCATACCCGCGGAGCGCGGCAACCCATCGGCATAGCCCACGGGTAAAGTGGCAATCATGCGATCGCTTTCGGCAATATCCTTGGCTCCGTAGCCTACAGGTTCACCTGCCGGGACCACATGGAGGTGGCTGACCCGCGTATGGAATCGGCCGATGGGTTGCAGGTTGTCGAGGGTGCCCGATGCATCCAGGCCATACAGTCCGAGACCAATGCGGATGAGATCCAACCTGGACTCGGGGAACCTTGCCGCACCGGCGGTGTTGGCGATGTGGCGCAGATACTCAGGTGGAGTGCCCATGATGGCCGACCAACCTTTCGAGATTTCTGCGCAGGCGTGGCCGTAGGCAGCGAGCTGTGTGTAGGTGTGCGCATCGGAACCGGGGTCATCCGCTGCGGAAAGGTGGCTGTACACACTGAGGATGGGAATGTGAAGTTCGGCGCACCGTTGACCCGCGGCGTTCCATTCACCTTCCCCCAATCCCAGGCGATGCATGCCGGTTTCTACTTTGAGGTGGACGCCCCTCTTTTCTCGGGAAAAAGCGATGACCGACCGGTGCCAAAGGTCCAGGTTGGCCAGGCTGTGTATTTCAGGTTCCAGCTCCCAGAGTAACAATTCATCATAGCGCTGAGGTTCGGCGTTCAGGACCATGATGGGACATTGCACCCCTTTTTTTCGCAACCGTATGCCCTCCTCGGCAAAGGCGACGGCCAACCTTTCGATGCCCAACCTGTCCAGTTCTACCGCTACGGATTCGCCCGCACCGTAGGCAAAGGCCTTTACCATGCCCATGATGGGTTTTTTCCATTGCTCCCGGTGGCACTCCAGGTTGTGCGCGAGTCGTCCCATGTCGAGGTCGAGCACCGTGGTGTGTGGATTGGATTCCAATGCCCGGGCCACCCTTTCGAAGGCGAACGGGCGGGCACCTTTGACCAGGACATTCCACCCTTGAAGTTCATCGAGTGCGGCGCTGTCCAGCAAGGATTCTGTGGTTTCGAAATGCAGAACGGCTTCTGGCGGGATTCCGGGAATGCCACCTTCCAGCTGGGGCCCCACAGAGATCCAACGGTCCATGGCGTGGTGTTCGACTGTGTTTCGCAAGCGCGCAGTCTGGTTGGGGTCAGCCGCGTCAAATGGGACGAGGTCAGAGATGACGACCGCGGTCTTCCGGCCGTCTTGGATCCTGCCCAGCGCGCTCAGGGCTGTAGCCAGGCCGTCCAGGTCGTGATTCCATGTGTCGTTGATGATCGTGCCACCTCCCATGCCGGACAGGTGTTCCATGCGCATACCAATGGGCTGCAGTTGTTGCAGCCCCGACGTGACCCGTGCCAATGATGTGCCCGTTTCGAGCGCAATGAGGGCCGCAGTCAGCGCATTGGAAAGGCTGGCTTTGTCTCCGAAGGGCAATGTCCAGAGCACCGGTTGTCCTTTCCATGTCCCGGTGATCTGTGTAACGTGGTCTGAGGACTCGACGTGGTCGAGGACCAATGCTGCAGGAGAGGTCAACCTCTCATCGGGAGATGCGTCGGGCCATTGCCAATACTGGACCCGGCCGATGAGCTGGGACTCTTGAAGGGCGGTGATGACATCGGAATCCTGGGTGCCCAGGATGATGGTCGCGCAACGATGGAACAGCCGCACTTTCTCCCGAGCTTTCTCCAGTCGATTCGGAAAGTGCGCATCGTGCGCATCGCCGAAATGCACCATGACCCCGACATCAGGTTGGATGATATCAGCCAATCGGTCCATTTCTCCCGATTCGGAAATGCCGGCTTCGATCAGGTGGAGCTCTGCTTGATCATCGAGACTCCAGACCGAAAGGGGGACCCCCATTTGGCTGTTCCAACTTCCCGGGCTGCGGGACACCTGTTTTTCAGAATCGGCGAGGGTGTAAGCCCACTCTTTTACGGTGGTTTTCCCATTGGATCCGGTGATGCCAACGACTTGTCCTTTGAGATGTTCGCGCTTGGCGCGGCCAATGGATTGAAGTGCCTCGAGGGTGTCGGGCACCCGCATGACATGTCCATCTGGATCCGGTCCGGGCCAATCTTTCGATAGAATGAAGCCCTGAACACCCATTTCGGATGCGGCACCTATGTGTATATGACCGTCGTGACGGTTTCCTTTGAGCGCGATGAAAACCGTTTGCGACAAAGAGGGGGTTCCTCTTTTTAGTGTGCGGGTGTCCGTCGACAGATGAAGAAAAGAGGGCGGACCTGCCGGGTCGTGTCCGACGATGGAGCCACCGAGTGACTCCGCAAGGGCCTGCCAGAGGGAGCCGTCGAGGATCATTCTGAGGACGCTACCCGGTGGTGGGAGCGGACCACGACGTCGTTGTAAGGTTCACGGGACAGGGCCTGATAGGACTCTGCGCCGCCGATTTGTACATCTTCATCACCGCCCTCCACGCGGTGGGAGAAATGCGCAGGGCGCCCCGTGATGGTGCAGATGGCGTGCAGTTTGGTCACGTATTCAGCGTGGGCCAGGAGCGAGGGCATACATCCAAAAGGACGTCCGAGGTAGTCGAGGTCGAGTCCGGCGGCAATGACGCGGATGCCCCGATCTGCCATTCGGTTGCATACATCTGCAATGTCTTTGTCGAAGAACTGAACTTCGTCGATTCCCACTACGTCCGGCATTTCGCCCGCTGCGATCATCAGGTCCAATTTGTCCTCGAGGGCAGAGGCGTTGGCAACGGCATGCGCAGGTTGGCGCCGTGCATCGTGGCTGACTACGTCGGTGGTGCCGTGGCGGTCGTCCCGCTCCGGTTTGAAGAGGGTGACCGTTTGCTTTGCCAAGGTGGCCCGGCGCATTCGGCGCAACAACTCCTCGGTTTTACCGGAGAACATGGGGCCAGCAATGACCTCGATGGTGCCGCCTACAGGGTGGGGCGGATGCCTTTCATATGCCGTCATGGAAGCCCAATTTTACGATGTCTTCGAGGCAAGTGCCCAAGGAGGTTTTCCAAGCAGTGTCAACGGAGGGGCGAAGGGACTTTTCGTCGTCCACGATGGCCCATGGGAAACACTCTTTCTCAGGGGTTTGCGACCCATTGGAATTGCCACTATATTCGCACCCCGAATTTTCCGGGGTTTTTCAACCAAGAGCGCAGTGGATACGTTGAGCTACAAGACCGTCTCCGTCAATAAGGAGAACGCCGATAAGAAGTGGTTGCTGGTCGATGCCGAAGGGCAGCGTCTGGGCCGTCTTTGTACAGAAATCGCGCGCTTGCTGCGCGGAAAGCACAAGGTGAACTTCACCCCCCATGCCGATTGCGGCGATTACGTCATCGTGATCAACGCGGAGAAGGTCGAGTTGACCGGCAACAAGTGGGAGGACAAGGAGTACATCCGCTTTTCTGGATACCCCGGCGGTCAATACCGCCGCACCGCCAAGGAAGTGCGCGAGCGCACGCCTGAGCGCCTTGTGGAGAACGCCGTGCGCGGCATGCTTCCCAAGAACCGCCTGGGACGGGCCATTTACAAGAATCTTCATGTAGTCGTCGGTGCCGATCACAAGCACGAGGCACAGCAGCCGACCGCACACGCCATCCCCTCCTGATTCGCATGCAGACGATCAATACCTCCGGACGCCGTAAGAATGCCATTGCCCGCGTATACATGACGCAGGGAACGGGCAAGGTGACCATCAACAAGCGGGACTTGACCGAGTACTTCCCGCTTCCCACGCTTCAGTACAAGGTGAAGCAGCCCTTCATGATCACCGAAACCCTCGACCAGTTCGACATCAAGGCGAACCTCGATGGTGGTGGCATCACGGGACAGGCTGAGGCCCTTCGCCTCGCCATCTCCAAGGCGCTCATCGAGCTGAACGAGGAGCTCAAGCCCTCTTTGAAGGCCGAAGGCCTGACCACCCGCGACCCGCGGATGGTGGAGCGCAAGAAGTTCGGTCAGAAGAAAGCGCGGAAGAAGTTCCAATTTTCCAAGCGCTGATTCCAAGCACTTTATTACCCTACATATACAGCTAGCATCCAAACGACAGGGACCTTCATCCGAAGCTACCCTGCCGTTGCTTAACCCCAGGAACGTAGCAACATGGCACGCACCAATTTCGACCAACTGCTTCAAGCAGGATCCCACTTCGGACACCTCAAGCGCAAGTGGAACCCCCACATGGCCCCTTACATCTTCACGGAGAAGAAGGGCATCCACATCATTGACCTCCACAAGACTGTGGTCCTCGTTGACGAGGCCGCGGCGGCGGCCAAGCAGATCGCCAAGAGTGGAAAGCGCATCCTTTTCGTTGCGACGAAGAAGCAGGCCAAGGACATCATCCAGGAAGCAGCTGAGTCTGTGAATATGCCTTACGTGACCGAG
>JAURDB010000034.1 GCA_030828175.1 Flavobacteriales bacterium | reverse complement strand
CATAGCCCAAGACCGCCAGAAGTACACCGACGGGAGCCAGAGCGGGACTGAATGCACTGGCTACAATCGGTGCACTGGCGGCCCCTCCGACGTTGGCCTGGCTTCCAACCGCCACGAAGAAGAAGGGGGCTCGGATCAGCTTTGCCACGGTCAACAGAACGGTGACGTGAACGAGCATCCAGAGCAATCCAATGACCAAGACAGGCCAATATTGATTCCAGGATGCAATCAGTTCGCCAATGTCCATTTTGGCGCCGATGGTGGCCACAAGCACATATAGGAACACGCTCGCCAATTTGCTGGCACCCGCGCCTTCGTACGAACGCATGGGAGTGAAGCTGAGGGCCACCCCGAAAAGGGTGGAAAGCAACACCAGCCAAAAAAAGGAGCTCTTCAAGGAGCTGAGAAATCGCACGGGAGATTCGGGATTGGCGGCGAGTGCACCTTCATACCATGACGCCATGCCCGTGCTGATTCCCCCGCCTGCGAGATGGGCCAAGCCCACCATGGCAAAGATGACGCCGAGCAACACCATCAAGTCGTTGAAGGTGGGGATGCGGGCAATGCTGCTTTGATAGGCCTCTACCTTTTCCTTGAGCGCATCAACGGCGGATGAATCGGCCTTCAATTTCTTGTCAATGATGGCGCTCATCCCAGCGCCAATCAACAGGAACGGCATCCAGAGGTTGGCCACGAAGACATCCACGATGATCATGACGCTGAATTGGTCGTCCTGCGCCTGGGCAATCTCTTTCAAAGCGGTCTGGTTGGCACCTCCTCCGATCCAACTTCCTGCGATGGTGGAGAGTCCGCGCCACAGTGCATCCGGGGCATCCCCACCAAATACGTCGGGCCGGATTTGACCAACGAGCCAAAGCGCGGCTGGCCCGCCCACGATGATGCCAATGGTGGCGGCGAAAAACATGATGAGCGCCTTCGGCCCGAGGTTCAAGATGCCCTTGATGTCAATCGAGAGGCAAAACATGATGAGGCTTGCCGGCAACAGATAACGGCTGGCTACATAGTATAGACTGCTGTCTTCTCCTGCCGATATGATCCCTGTCGAATTCAGGATGGCGGGGAGGAAGTAGGCCAGCAACAAGGCCGGCACATACTTGTAAAAGGAAGCAAAACGGGGCAGCCTGGATGTGTGGAAGACCAGAGCGAGGCTGGCCAATAGGAGGCCGAGAATGGGGGCGTCTTGTGTGATCACGTTGGCAATATAGCCGCTCACAACAGTGAATTCCCATGGGACCACTGACTTGCGGGTGGTACTTTCGGGCTGTGCGATTTTCCGTCATCGTTCCCTTGTACAACCGCCCGGATGAAATCCGCGAGCTTCTGGAGAGCTTGACCCTTCAGTCTGTTCAGGATTTCGAGGTGTTGATCGTGGAAGATGGGAGCGAGGAAGACGCGAGGGACATCGTGCTGTCCTTTTCCGATCGGCTGGATGTCCAGTACTTCTGGAAGGAGAATGAACGGCAAGGGTTCACCCGGAATTTCGGTTTTGAGCGTGCCAAGGGAGACTGGTTCATTGTTTTCGACTCGGACTGCATCATTCCCCCGGATTACTTCAAGTCTGTGTCCATGTATTTGGACCTGCATCCGGAGGTGGATGTGTTTGGAGGCCCAGACGCGGCACATCCCGGTTTCACCCCCGTCCAAAAGGCCATCAGTCACGCCATGACCTCACCGCTGACCACGGGAGGCATCCGTGGAGGGAAGCGCACGGTGGGAGCCTATCATCCGCGTTCGTTCAACATGGGGATTTCCAGAAAGGCCTGGGAGATCAGCGGAGGGTATCGCATCACGGTAAAAGGGGAGGACATTGAGTTTTCCATGCGCCTGATCGCCCATGGTTTGAATTCGGTGCTGATTCCCGACGCCGTGGTATACCACAAGCGCCGCACGGATTTCAAGCAGTTCCGCAAGCAGGTGGAGTTCTTTGGAAGGGCGCGGGTCAACATCCGCCGTTTCTTTCCTGGATCCTTGAAGCCCATTCATTGGATGCCCACATTGTTCCTGGGCTATGTCCTTTCCTTGGTCCCGCTTTTGTGCATTGCCCTGTTTTGGAAGCGGGGTTGGGGATCAATGGGGGCTTTGGCGCCCTTGATCCCCTATGCCGTGTGGCACCTCTCACTGGGGCTGGAGGCTTTGTTCAAAACGGGAGAATGGCGGGTCGCACTTCTGGCACCGCGTGCGGCCAGAATACAATTGACCTCATACGGTTGGGGTTTGCTTTCCGAATACATGACCGTAGTTCTCCTGGGGCGCCGGGACTCCTTGATGGGAGATGTCAGGGAGGTACCAGATCATCCGAAATCCAACCCAACCTCATGAAAGTACTTTCGTGGCTGGTTCTGATGCTGTGTATCGTGACCTTGGCATTCCTGGCATTGACTTTGGCTTCGGCATCTGTCATGACATCAGTGAAAGTCATTGTAACGGATGCAGACAAGAGCCTGGTAGAAGGGGCTTTGCAAGCGCTCCTCAAATCGCATCCGATGGGGTCGACGTCCCAGGGTGGTCAATCTTCGGCGCCAGCCCCGGAAGGCGCATCCAAAGTTGGACAAGGTCCGGAGCCTGAGATTTTTATTAGGGTGGACCGGTCTCCGGAGGGTTGTACGGTTACTGACTCGATCGCGGTCGTGATTCCAATGCACCGTCGCGTTGAGCATCTGTTGTTTGGAAATCCACCGTTGGATCATTTGACCACGGCCATGGTGGGGGAAGCTCTGAGGAAGCGTTGGTCCAATCCGAATCGGGCTTGCATCACGATGCATGCGTCTGCTGAAGAACCGAGTGACCCGGATGCCTTCGAGGGAGGGCAGACGAAAGCGCCAGGCTGTGACTCCTGCTGGACATGGAGGGGGTTGAATTCCCGTCAGGATGCACAGGTTCTGCAGGGGTTTCTGACACGACAGGGTTGGGCGCTCTCTGATTCAGCGGCTTTCCCATGGACCATAATGGTGGACTCTCTTTCCCTGCAAAAGACAAGCGGCACAAGCGAAGATGTGACCACCTTCATCTTGTGCCGCCCGCTTTGATTTACCGGCAGGACCGCCGATATGAGGTCATCACCTTACCAGAATGCGACACGAAGCCATCCAGGATGACGGGGTGTTCGTGGGCACGGCACGGAGGAGGTAGACGCCTTGATTTTGTGGAGCCGGAATTTGCACGGTCCATCCATGGGGGGACGGAGCGGCCAATACCGAGCTGTTTTCCAGCCGCTTTCCAGCCGCATCAAAGATTTCGATGTTCCAAGGGCCAGCATCTGACATTCCGCTGATTTGGATCTGGTCCGATGCCCTGGCGGGGTTGGGATAGGCCAACAGGGCAGGTTTTTCTCTGATCCATTCGCTCACGCTGCTGGTCAGAGGGTTTCCATCGCAATCATATCCTTCTGCGGCATACTCACAGGCGCCATCGTCTTCCGTGGCGTCCGCATCGTAATTGCATGCTTCAGCATCGGTGCAGCCCGAAATCTCGGCATCGTCACAAACGCCATCGCCATCGATGTCGGCCGTGCAATCACCTCCGCATTCGCCAAGGGCATCGAGGTATTCGCAACTTCCGTCATCCGTGTTGGCATCCGCGTCAAAGGTGCAGCTGTTGGGGTCCGTGCAGCCTTCCACGACTGAGAGGGGATTGCCTTCACAGTCAAAGCCGGGGTCGGGATAGATGCATCCTCCATCATCGTCGGTGGCACCCTCCTCATAGTTGCAGGCGGTGTTGTCGGTACATCCGGGGATTTCTGCGTTGTCGCAGACACCATCACCGTCCACATCAGCCGGACAGTCACCACCGCATTCGGCGAGGGCGTCGAGGTATTCACAACTGCCGTCTTCGGTGTTGGCCTCCGGATTGTAAGTACAACTTCCCGGATCCGTGCATCCTTCAACGATGACGAGTGGGTTTCCTGCGCAATCGAGGCCGGCCTCCGGGTACACACAGTTACCGTCTTCCTCCGTGGCCTCGACAGAGTAGTTGCAGGCCAAAAGGTCCGTACAACCTGGTATCTCGGCATTGTCACAGACGCCATCACCATCCGCATCATCGGGGCAATCGCCTCCGCAGTCGCCCACGGCATCGAGGTATTCGCAGCTGCCATCGTCGGTATTGGCACCGGCGTCATAAGTGCAGCTTGCCGGGTCCATGCACCCATTGACCACGTTCGTGATGTTGCCGTCACAGTCGAAGTTCACCGGAGGATAAGCGCAGTTTCCGGCGTCATCCGTGGCCGCAGGGTCGTAGTTGCAAGCAGCGTCATCCACGCAACCGGGGATTTCGGCGTTGTCGCACACTCCATCTGCATCGGAGTCTCCAGGACAGTCACCACCGCACACACCGATGGCATCGAGGTATTCGCAACTGTCGTCGTTCGTATTGGCGTCTGCATTGTAGGTGCAGCTGGATGGATCCATGCATCCTTCCACCACGACGAGGGGATTTCCGTTACAATCCAAATCCGGTTCTGGATAGATGCAATTGCCGTTGTCATCCGTGGCTTCGCCATTGAAGTTGCACGCAGTGAAGTCGGTGCAACCCGGGATTTCTGCATTGTCGCAGATCCCATCACCATCCACGTCATCGGGGCAATCGCCTCCACAGTCGCCGAGGGCATCCAGGTATTCACAGCTGCCATCGTCCGTATTGGCACCGACATCATAGGTGCAACTGCTGGCGTCCGTGCAGCCATTCACCACATTGGTGATGTTGCCGTCACAGTCGAAGTTGACCGGCGGATAGCTGCAGTTGTCTGCATCATCCGTGGCGGTAGGGTCATAGTTGCAAGCCTCGGAATCGAGACAACCCGGAATTTCGGCATTGTCGCAGATTCCATCGCCATCACCGTCTCCGGGGCAGTCGCCTCCACAGACGCCCAGGGCGTCGAGGTAATCGCAACTTCCATCATCGGTATTGGCACCCGCATCGAAGGTGCAGCTGTTCACATCGGTACAGCCGTTGACCACGGTCGTGATGTTGCCATCACAGTCGTAATTGGCCGGAGGATAGCTGCAGTTGCCGCCGTCATCCGTGGCGGAGGCGTCGTAGTTGCAGGCTTCCGCATCCAGACAACCGGGAATCTCAGCATCGTCGCATACCCCATCCCCGTCCACGTCATCGGGACAGTCGCCACCACAGTCGCCCAAAGCGTCGAGGTACTCGCAGCTGCCATCATCGGTATTGGCGGCAGCGTCATAGGTGCAGCTGTTCACATCCGTACAACCCGGAACGTCGGGAACCACAACGTCCTCATCGAAATCGCAGATGCCGTTGGAATTGGTGTCTGCGCAGGGAGGAACGCTGGAGCCGTCAATACAGAAAGGGTGAATTTGCTCTGAGCCGAAGTTGCCCGATCCTGCCCCCAGTTCGTTGCCGTCGGCATCCGTCAACGAATACCATCCTCCGGGATAGTAGTGGAGCCCGTTTCCGAAAATATCCTCTACGATCAATTCGTAGCATCCACTCACGGCACATTGACTTTCACTGATGGATTCGTAGGCAAAAGAACCGTTTACGTAGTTATCGCCGGACATGATCACCGTGCCATCGTCTGCGCTTTCCACGCTCCAGCTGAACCCGTAGGGAAGGGCGTCAAGAAGCACCTCCATTTGCAGCATACTTCCACTCTGAACCTCAAACGTGACCTCCAAGGTGTCGTTCAGTGCATAGCCATCTCCATCGGTAGTGGCCCATGCGGTGAGGGTGTGGTCGCCCAATGGAGCAGAGAGGTTGGGAAGCAACACTTCGGCAGTTTCTCCAGATGCCAGGTTGCCGGACCACGGCAATTCATTGCTCGTACCTCCATCCAAACTGAAGTGGATCACGGCCGCATTGAGCGCATCCACGCCGAAATTCTGAAGCAGAACACTGGGCTGCAGGGAAGAAGTACATCCGCCGGCATTCACATCCAGCGCTGCTACGATCCCTGCATCCACTGCCATGACGGGCAATCCGCCATCACTGGTCATCAGTGAACTCCTATGGATTTCAAGGGCATTCCTCATTCGCGTGCGCTGACCTTCGGTGAAGGAATCCATGCAGGCATCGTTCGAATAATCCATGAAGTTCTCCACCAGTGTGTTGGGACAGCTCAAGGGGCCACAGCCCGCAGATCCTGTCGTCGGAGGCGTATCACAGACGCCATCTCCTGCTCCCGCACAGTTCAATTCGGCATCACAAGAAGAAGTGTTGTTGAAGGTGTGCAACAATCCGAGGTAGTGCCCCATTTCGTGGGTCAGGGTTCGGTTGAGATCATACGGGGAGTACAAATCGTAATCATCTCCGATTCCGAAGACCTGGCGGGCGACGACAATGCCGTCCTTCATGCTGGAATGGGGGGGCAGATATGCGAAACCCAAGGGTGAGATGCCGCCGTTGAGTTTGTGAAGCACCCAGATGTTGATGTAGTCTTCTTTTGGCCACACACTCAGGCTTTTCACATTGACTTCCGAGCAGGGGTCCAAAAGGCTGGTAGTGACCAATCCCGTCGACGTGAAGGTGGGGTAGACAGCAGAAACGTTGGTCCTCAATATGCCGGACGTCGGGTTTCCCTCTGGATCTCGCGCTGCGAGCACAAATTCAACGTCGATGTCGGCGCCTCCGAATTCTCCCTTGAAATCGGCATTCATCGCGTCAATGGCACTGAAGACTTGCTGCTCCGAAATGTTGGAGCCTTCTCCTATTGGAGCGCCGTCGTGCATGATGTGGACGACCACCGGGAGAATGTGGGTTTGGCTGGAGCGGAGCGCACTTCCGGCCTGCATCTCCTCCAAGGCCGCCTCGAAGGCGAAGTAGCTCCGCGCATACGCAGTGTCCTCCATCAAAGCGGATTGGATCTCATCCGTATGGCAGCGGTCGGTCTGGGCCATGGACACCGCGTGGGTGGCCACAAAAACAAGGGTCAAAAAGAATGCCTGAATTCGCATGTTGGTGCAGGTTGTTTTCACCCCATACTGCGAGATGCAAGTTGGGGTTACATTCCGACCTGTTAATGTGTCTTTGTCCTGTTTTTCAAACAGTTACAATCGGCAAATAGACGTTGTATAATCCCAGACCAAATGCGGGGATAAAAAAGGCGGAGCCCCCAATGAAGGAAGCTCCGCCGCTGAAAAAAATATTTTCCAAGAATCAGTCGACCGTCTCGACCTCCAACAGCTCCACCTTGAAGACCAGGGTGGAGTTGGCGCCGATGACATCTCCCGTCGCGCGAGGGCCATAAGCGAGGTTGGAAGGGATGTAGAAGGTGGTTTGTCCTCCCTTTTTCATGGTCTGCAGACCTTCTGTCCATCCGGAAATCACTTGATTCAATCCGAAAGTGGCAGGCTGGCCACGGTCGTAGCTGCTGTCGAATACCGTTCCATCAATCAAGGTGCCGTGGTAATGCACGGTAACGCGGTCATTCTGATCGGGGCTGGCACCGTCGCCTTCGCGGTCCACGCGGTACTGAAGACCCGATGCGGTCTCTACTACGCCATCCTTGCCTTTGTTCTCGGCGAGGAAAGCCAAGCCCGCTTCAAGATTGGCCTCGCCGGCTTTGGCCTCCTGGGCCTGCATGGTGGTACGCACCAACTCATTGGCTTGCTCGGGCGTCATGACCGCATTTCCACTCTGCACATCGGCAAATGCCTGTGCGATCTGGGCGGGGACATAGTCCTTGATGCCTTGTCCTTGGACATTGGTGGCGAAGAGCACGCCGAGGGCGTAGCTCAGGGAGTCATTGCTGTTCTCCATGTTGGCTGTGGGGGTGTTCTGACCGTTGACTGCGCATCCGGTCCACGCCATGGGAGCGAGGAGCAAAGTGACAGCGAGGGCCAAGGTGTATGTAGTTTGTGTGTTCATGTGTCGATGGGTTGTTCTCGGGTAAAGGTCAGCGCATGGTCCGTGCTCAGCGATGGGTTGAATCGGTATCCGCCCTCGGTAAAGCCCAAGATTTCCTCGCGTGATTCAATTCGTTCCTGCACCAGAAAGCGCGCCATTCGGCCCCGCGCTGACTTGGCATAAGTGCCGATCATTTTGTAGGCATCGCCCCGCCGCTCCTTGAAGTGCACATGAATGACTTCGAGGCCGGAATCTTCGTAATCGAGCGCTTTGAAATATTCCTGACTCGCCAGGTTGATGATCGGGCCTTCAGATTCCGCCGCCAAGTGTTCCGAGAGTTTCTTTCCCCAGAAACCGTAGAGGGAATTGGCATTGCCGGGTGCCCAACGTGTGCCCATTTCGAGGCGGTACTCCTGAATCAAATCGAGCGGACGCAGCAAGCCATAAAGGCCGCTGATGATGCGCAGCTTTTCCTGTGCATAGTCGAGGTCACTTGCATTCCATCGTTCGGCTCCGAGCGAGCGGTAGACCTCACCGTGAAAGGCGTGCACAGCCGTTCGCGCGTTTCCCGGATGAAAGGGGCCGCCCCAGTCCACGTGCCTTGTGGCCGTTTCCTCGGCGAGGGAGGGGCTGATGTCCATGAGGTCCATCAACTCTTGCGGGCTCTTTTCCGCCAAACCTTGCATGAGGGTCACCGCTTCTTCCAGAAAAAGAGGCTGACTGGCACCGGCATCAAAGGGCAGTTGTTCCTTCCTGAAAGTTTTCGCAGGGGAGAGCAAAAAGCGCATGGGGGCGCAAATCTACACCAACGCGTGCGCGCAGTGCCCTAATTTGCCCGCATGATATCCAAAGCCACCCGTTGTGCCATGGCTTGCTGCCTTGGCTTGGTCCCATTTTCCATGCGCGCGCAGGATTGCCCGGATGGGCAGGAATCCTTTGAAATGAGGGTGCATACCGATGCCTGGGGGTATGAGTTGTACTGGGAACTCTCGGCCCAGGGTGAATCCTGTGGAGCCAATGCCCTGTATTGGGGAGGAAACGCTGCGGGTGTAGGATGCGACGGGGAGGGCATTGCGGGAGCGCCCGATGGGAGTTACGCCTCCAATGCGACCTTCATTCTCGATACGTTGTGCGCGACGCCGGGGGATGTGCTTACCCTTCACCATGTGGACAGTTATGGGGATGGGGGAACCTTCTTCGAGGTATATGCCGATGGGGTATTGACCCACAGTTTTTACGGAACCGGATCGGGAAATACGTGGGATTTGAATCCCTTTGAAATGTCGGGTCCGGCCTACGATTCGCCTTGTGGTGCACTGGGCATTGAGGTGGATGGCCCCATGGTCGTGATCAACAACGACAGCTGCGGGGCGGCTTACGGTGAACCCGGTGCCCCCAATTTCCCGGGAGTCTACTCCTGCCAGATCAACGGCGCATGGTGCGAAGGGGGAGTGACGGGGTCAGCCTGGCTCACGTTTGTGGCCACTGCAGGGAATTGCCGCATCTCCGCCTGCTCGGACACCACGGATTTTGATACGCAAATGGCCCTGTGGAAGGCCGAAGATTGCGGTGATTTTGCCACCTACGAGCTTGTAGGGGCCAACGACGACCTCCCCGGAGGATGTGGTCCCGGTGCATATTACGCAAGTGCATTGTGGACGGGCTGTTTGGACAGCGGTGCCACCTACCTGATTCAGATCGATGGATGGCAGGATGCCCGCGGAACCGCTGGTGTGACCATCGAATCGAGCGTTGACCCGGAGGAAATCTCGGGCGTAACGGGCGGGCTGGCCTGTGCTTTGGGCAAGGAGGACGACCCGAACGGGACGGTGGTGCTCAACCCCATCGGCATGGGCTCTGATTTCACGGCGGCATGGATCGGTCCCAACGGATTCTCCGGAGAGGGCCAGCAAATCAGTGGCCTGTCGGGCGGGACCTACTCAGCGGTGGTTGTCACCAATTGCGGGACATCATTGACATACAGCGTCACCTTGACGGAACCCGCCCCCCTGGTGCTCGACATTGATCTTGTCCCGCCAGGCTGTCCGGACCAGCCCAACGGCAGCGGATCCCTGGTTGTGTCGGGAGGGTCTGAACCATACGAGATCACGTGGTCAGGAGCCACGGGTGAGCTCGGAACGGGAACCAATGTTGACGAACTGGCCGAGGGCGCCTACACTGTCTTTGTGGAGGACGAAAACGGATGCACCGACCAGGTGGATTTCAATCTGGTGGCAGAAGATGACGCCTTCGCCTTCAATCTTGGTCCGGATACCACCATTTGCGAAGACGAACAGCTGGTTCTGTCAGCTCCAGCGGGCTTGCAGTATATCTGGAGCAATGGCAGCGTGGACCAGTTCATCGTGGTCTCCGGATCCGACCTCGGCCCAGGTACATACCCATTCACGGTGGAGGCTTCCAATGCATTCGGTTGCAGCCATGCCGATGCCATTTTCGTCACGGTCTTTGATTGCACCACGGGTTTGGAGGAGACGGTTCCCGACCAGATGAGCGCCTATCCGAATCCAGTGACGCACGACGGAACATGGACCCTTCAAGGGCGGGTCGCCCAAGCGGAATGGACCGGAGATTGGGTCTTGATGGACGAGTCAGGACGCGTGGTTCAAAGGGGGCGGGCTTCTTCGTGGGGCCAGGAGATGAAGTTGCAGATTCCCGCCCATGGCCTGGCCAAGGGGAGTTACCTGTGGGTGGCCCAGGGCACAAACGTTACGGTGCGCCTGCAGTGCAATTGATTTGGCATTTGAACCAACAGGGACATGATTGATTTGCGGAGCGATACGGTCACCCGACCCACGGAAGCCATGCTCAAGGCCATGATGGCCGCACCGACAGGAGACGATGTTTACGCGGAGGACCCAACGGTCAATCGGTTGCAGGACGTCTTGGCGGAGCGGTTTGGCCACGAGGCCGGGCTCTTCTGCCCATCGGGTACCATGGCCAACCAGATCGCCATCAACGTCCACGTTTCACCCGGAGATGAGGTGGTCTGTCACCGGCTGAGTCACGTATACAATTACGAGGGCGGGGGCATTGCCCGAAACAGCGGTGCCAGCGTGCGTTTGGTCGACGTTCCCCGAGGCCGGATGCCCGCCGATGTGATTCGGGCGGAGGTCAATCCTGCAGACAGTCATTTCGCCCGGACGGGCCTTGTATGCGTGGAGGACACGGTCAACAAGGGAGGAGGAGCCGTCCAGCCGCTCAATGGGCTGGCCGAAGGCGCCGCCGCCTGTCGGGAGATGAGCCTGCCTTATCATCTCGATGGGGCGCGTGCGTGGAATGCGTTGCGCAGCACCGGGGTGGATTGGACCTCCTACGGCCGCATGTTCGACAGCATTTCGCTGTGCCTTTCCAAGGGGATGGGCACGCCCGTGGGGTCCGTCCTATTGGGGTCGCGGGATTTCATCGCGGAAGCCCACCGGAGCCGAAAGGTCATGGGGGGCGGCATGAGACAGGTGGGCATCCTGGCAGCGGCAGGTCTTCACGCATTGGACCATCATTTTGATCGGCTTCAGGATGACCATGACCGGGCAGCCCGCATTGGGGCCGTGCTGGAGGACCATCCCGCCATACACTCGGTGGAACCGGTAGAGACCAACATCGTCATCGCCCAACTCAAGGGGGGACGACCGGCTTCGGATCTCGTGGATGCTCAGCAGCAGGAGGGCATCCTGTGCTCGGCCTTTGGACCCGACAAGGTGCGTTGGGTGACCCACCTCGATTTCGGGGATGCTGATTTGGAGAGGGTATTGGCGGCTTTGGTCGCCTGGAACTGACTCCGGTCTGCCCTATTGGCAGAAGGTCGGAGCCGGACCTTAATTTGCCGGCATGAACACGATGCAACAAGCGTTTCGCCGCTCAATGAAAGCAGCGGCGGTGGTCCTCTTTTCTCTTATCGGGATTTCCTCCGTCCAAGCCACAGAAGGCATGTGGATTCCCGCCCTGCTCAAGGCAGTAGAGGGCGACATGCAGGACATGGGATTGAAACTCACGGCGGAGGACATCTATTCCATCAACCGGAGTTCCCTCAAGGATGCGATTGTCCAATTCGGCGGAGGCTGCACGGCCAGTGTCATTTCAGACCAAGGCCTCCTGCTCACCAACCACCACTGTGGTTACGGTCAGATCCAATCGCACAGCAGCCTCGAGCGCGACATCCTCAAGAACGGGTTCTGGGCCATGTCCATGGAGGAGGAGCTCACCAACCCCGGTTTGACGGCCATGTTCATCGTGCGCATCGAGGATGTGACAGAATCGATTCAATCGGCCCGCATGGAAGGCGACGATGCGGAAAAAGCCATGCGCGAAAGTCTCACGGCAGCGGCGACAGAGGGCACCGACTACGATGCGGTGGTGCGGGATTTTCTCTATGGGAACCAGCAATTCCTCATCGTTACCCGCACTTTCAAGGATGTGCGCTTGGTAGGCGCGCCGCCCAGCTCCATCGGCAAATTCGGTGGCGACACGGACAACTGGGTGTGGCCGCGTCACACCGGTGATTTCTCGCTGTTCCGCATCTACAGTGCGCCGGATGGTTCGCCAGCAGAGCCCTCCGAGGAGAATGTGCCACTGGATCCGGCCCATCACTTGCCCGTCTCCGTCCACGGTGTGGACGAAGGAGACTTCACCATGGTCTTTGGATTTCCGGGACGCACCGAGCGCTACATTCCTTCTGCCCAGGTGGAACACCTCATCGATGAGCTGAATCCCACCCGCATCGGCATGCGAACGGCAAGCCTGGAGGTCATCAATGCGGCCATGCTGGCGGATGATGGAACGCGCATCGCATACGCCGCCAAGCAGAGCCGCATTGCCAATGCCTGGAAGAAGTGGATCGGTCAGAATGAGGGGTTGATCGATTTTGGTACGGTCACGGAAAAGCGCCAAGCACAGGTCGAGTTGGCCAAGGCCATTCGCAGCCAGGGGCTCGACGAATACAGCACGGTAGTGGGGGACCTGGCCAAGGATTTCGAGGCGCTGAAGCCCTATCTCGAAGCGCGGTCCCTCTTCATAGAATGGTTCTACTACGGTCCCGAAATCCTGCGTTGGGCTGCCGAAGCAGGCGACATCTTTGAAATGGCCGGAGACAAGTCTGTGGCAGACAGCACATTTGATGCGCGGGCGGCAGAAGTACTCTCCGCGGCCGAAGGCTTCTACCCAGACTACCGAAACACGGTCGACGAAGGCGTGTTTGCTGCCGTCTTTCCATTGTACATGGAGGCCATGCCCGAGGGGTTTGCACCAGCCGTTGCCCAGTCGGCCTGGGAAGGGGGCAAGGGTGACCCAAAAGCGATCGCGGCGGACCTGTATGGGGGGAGCATCCTCGATGACGGAACCGAGTTCATGGCGTTGTTGGAGGCGCGTGACAGAAAAGGGCTGAAGAAACGGGCCGACGACGCCCTCATCACTTGGGCAAGGGAGACCAGTGACAGCTACTGGGTCAAGGTGCGCGAAGAATACGGAAAGCGCCAAGGCGCAATGGACGAGAATATGGGGCGGTACTTGCAGGCTTTGGGGAAAGTATACCCGGACAGCACCTTCTGGCCCGATGCCAACAGCACCTTGCGTCTGACCTACGGCAGGATGGAAGGCAGTGAGCCCCGGGATGCGGTGAGCTACAAGCCCTTTTCGACTGCGCGGGGGGTGTTGGACAAATACGTGCCCGGCGATGCGGAATTTGACTTGCCCGAGGAGCTGGTTGCGAAACTGCGTGCCGAGGAGTACGGCCCCTATGCGGATGCCGACGGCAACCTGCGCGTTTGCTTTCTGGGGTCAAACCACACCACGGGAGGCAACTCGGGCTCGCCCGCCATCAATGCCACGGGCGATCTCGTCGGTTTGAACTTCGACCGCACGTGGGAGAGCACAATGAGCGATGTCCGGTTCGACGCGGACCGCTGCCGCAACATCATGGTGGACATGCGCTATGTCCTCTGGGTAACGGACATCTATGCCGGCGCTACCCACCTGGTGCAAGAGATGACCTTGACGGAAAGGGATCCGGATAACGTGGGGCCGAATTGGCGGCCGTTTGGAACGGGCACCGGCATGGGTCGGGGCTACGAGCAAGATGAGCAAGAACTCCGCGACGAGTTCAGGCGCCGCTCGATGGAGCGGATGCAAGAGCGCCGCCAGCGCATGGAAGCGGGCGGGAACTGAGCCTAAGACCGGCTTTCCTCAGCTGAGGAAGTAAATCGTTGTGATGACGATGGCGAACAGGAAAAGCGCGAGGACCACCGGGCCGCCGATTTCGTTCTGTTCGGCTTCGGAGTGGTCGTGGTGATCGTGGTCGTGTCCCATGATGGTGCTTCGTTTGCTGCTTCAAAAATAGGACAGCTTTCGATGCTCGAGCTGATCAGTGGAGGTGCGCGCAACCCTCTTTCCAACAGACAAGTTGATGAAGTAACTTGACAACCATGTTGAACCGAACCTGCATCTTCAGCTTGCTCCTCGCTTGCGCCCCTCTTTTTGCCTTGGCGCAAGACCCATGTGACGATGGACAGCATAGCTTTTCCGTCATCATCCAGCCCGATGCCTGGCCTTACGAAATGAGCTGGGAGTTGACCAACGGATCCGGAGACATGCTCCTCGAGGCCAACGTCAACAACGCGGACGACACCCTTTACACCTTCTGCATTGATGCAGCGGATTGGGAGGACTGCATGGTGTTCACCATGAACGATACATACGGGGACGGTTTGATCGGAGATTCCTACTATCAGGTCTGGTTGGACGGTGAAATGCTCGTTCAAGGCAGCGGCAACTATGGATACGGGCAAAGCCACGCCATTGACTGTCCCCCAGGTTGGACGTGCAATGAGGCCATAGAATTGGTTCTCGGAGACGATCCCTTGACCATGGAAGCATCGGGGAATGTGGAGTGGTGGACATTCACGCCTGCAGAAAACGGCATGTATGCCCTTTCCAGTTGTGGTTCCGGATGCGACACGCGTCTCTGGATCTACGACTACTGCAACATGAACAACTTCGACGACACCAACGAAGGGTCGATTTACTATGACGACAACCAAGGCAGTTGCGAGGACAACGAGGAGAGTGCACAATTGTATGTCCTGCTGGAAGCGGGTGTGACCTACTGGGTACGGTTCGCGAATCTGGCTGGGGATTGTGGATCATTTGATTGGACGTTGGCCTATGGAGGGCCTGCAGAAGGCTGCACGGATGAGACGGCTTGCAACTACAACCCCGCAGCGGACATCGACAACGGCAGTTGCATCTACCCGGGCGATCCGCTGTGCACGGGACCGGACCTCATGGTCGTGGAAAGCGCCATCGTCAACAGCCTGCAGGCTGAGACCATGATGGTGGACGAAAACAACTGCTACATCGTGGAAGGCTGTCTCAACGGCTACGGCGAGCGCGAACTCGTCCGTTTCACCACCCACATCAAGAACATCGGGGACATCGATTACTACATCGGTACCACGGCCCAGTCGGATACCACCCAGCAGTTCGAATGGGGCGATTGCCACAACCACTGGCACTACAAGGGCTACGCCAAATACGACCTGTTCACCATGGACGGTCAGATGCTGCCCATCGGTTTCAAAAACGGTTTCTGCGTGATGGACCTCGAGTGCAGCGATGGTGGGACCTTTCAGTATGGCTGCAGCAACATGGGGATTTCCGCCCACTGCGGTGACATTTACGGTGCGGGCCTGTCCTGCCAGTGGATTGATGTGACCGGCATTGCCGATGGAGTGTACCACCTCGTGGTCCGGGTCAACTGGGATTACAGCCCCGACGCGCTCGGCCGCCAGGAGAACGATTACGAGAACAACTGGGGGGTGGTCTGCATCCAGATGGACCGCTCTTCGGGTGAGCTCGAAGTGGCGGTGTGGGACGACTGCGACCAGCTCGTTGACTGCAATGGAGAAGCCTACGGTACCGCCCAGATGGACTGCACGGGAGAATGCGGAGGAACGGCCCTCATGGGCGACCTCGATGCGGATGCCGACCAGGACCTGACGGACGCCGAGGCATACGTGGATGGAATTTTGGGCAACGACATGGAGGCCGCCCCTTGCAACGACCTTGATCAGGACGGCGAGTTGACTGTGGCGGACGCTGCCCTCATGGCGCGCTGCCAATTCTGGGACATCGCGCACAGCGACCCGGACAGCAGTGGGTTCCACGACAAGTGCCAGTTCCCCGCGCCGCACATCGTGAATCCCTACGACAGCGTCTGGTTCCGCCTGGGCGATGTCAACTGGGACCAGGGCTTCATGGACGTGCAGGTGCTGAATCCGCACAACCGCATCCTCGGCTACCAATTCGATGTCAGCTGCGGCATCCAACAGGTCGTGAGCCTTGTGGACCCGCTGGAATACATGATCCAGCCGGAGTTCGCCCTTGGCGGAAATACCATCATCGGTCTGAGCTACGAGAACACGTCCATGCCCAAGCATTACGAGTGGTCACCTCTGTGCCGCATTTACTGGACACAAGCGCCGGAAACCGAGGTGTGCATCAACGGCATCACCGAGGTGGTCAACAGCATGTACCAGAATGCGGTGCCATACCTCGTCGACCCCTGTGCCACCACGAGTGGCATCGGTGGCGTCATCGCCGGCGTATCGCTGGAGGTCAGCCCCAACCCCGTTCAGGCAGGCGAGCCGCTGTGGCTCTCTTTTGCCGGTGGCGAGTTGGTGGGCGCCGAAATCCGGTGGATCGACCTCACGGGTAGAGTGGTGTCGCAAGACCGTTGGACCGGCGGCCGCCAGATGGCCTTGTCCACAACAGGCCGCGCACCGGGCTCTTACCTCGTTCAAGTCGTGCAGACAACGCCGACTGGAGTGACGCTGGAGCACACGCGCCGCGTCACGGTGCGCTGACCACTGGCGGCGTCCTTTTTCTTCCGGCGAGGGTGTTGGCTGTCACTGCAGCCAATACCACCCCTATGCCCACAAGTGCCCATCCGGTGATCTTTTCATCGAACAGGACCCACGCCAGTCCCAAGGCGAGGATGGCGCCGAAATATTTGAAGGGCATGACCCGTGCGGCGTCCTCCAGGTGCAGCGCCTTGGTCATGGCCACCTGGGCGAAGAGGGACAGCACACCGATGCCGAGCGCCATGGCCCATTGCTCACCCGTCATGGGGTGCCAGACGGTCGCGCTCCAGGTGCCCATAACCGGGGTGGCGATCATGTGGAAGTAGGTCACGATGCCCACCGGACTGTCGGTCTCCCGGCATTTGATGGTGGCCAGGTAGGCCAAGGCGGCTGTCAGGGCGCTGCCAAGACCCAGCCCCAGGTACAGCCAGGAAACGCGCGGATCGAACCCCTTGACCATGAGGATGCCTCCAAAAGCCGCAGCGAAGTAGAGCCAGCGGTGCGCTTTGATTCGCTGTCCATCGAACAGGATGGCCAACAATACCGTGAAAATGGGAGAGGTGTATTGAATGACGGTTGCACTCGCCAGCGGGATGTGACGGATGGTGTGGAAGAAGAGCGTGAGCCCGATCATGCCCATCACGCCGCGCATGATCAACCACCTGCGGTTGTGCCCCAGCAGTGGCTCCCCTTTTTTCCATAGCCAGATGACACAGAAGAACAGGCTGACCGCACTGCGCAGGAAGACCAGTTGGGGGGTAGGCAAAATGGCAAGGGCCTTCACCAAAAGGTTGGCCGAGGTGTACAGCACCACCGACTGCAACATGAAGACCAGTCCTCGTGACATCGGCCGCAAAGGTCGGTGCCGCAAGCCTTATCGGGTTTCGGTCAGCGAATGGGCTTGATTTTCAACGCCAGTTTCCATCCCAGCCAGCCCATGGGCAGGTATCCCAGGATGTCGACGGCAAGGAACAGGGGAGGTTGTCCGGGCAACATGAAGGCATTGGCAATGCCGCCGATCAGCACAAAGCCGGCCACGAACAAGGGCACTTTTGGACCTCGATTGGCGGCCACCAGGCCGGCCACCAAAGCTCCAATGAACGCGCCATTCCAATGGGCGACCAGCGGACCGATCATGTGCACGGGTTCCAGCGTGGCGAAATAGGCGCGCCACACTTCCTCCATGGCCTCGGGAGCGGCGGTAGGATCAAACGGCGGGGCTTGGGGCGCTTGGGTCAGTTTGGCCATGGGGCCCAGCAAAAACATGTTCGCGGGCATGCTGGCTATGGCTCCGGCCACTCCGGCCACAACATTTTGGAGTTTGGGACTCATCGCGTGAGGTGTGCGCGCAAGATAAGGAACGCCATCCTCAGGGAACCCAACCGCAAGGTCAGCGAGGCAAAGAGACTGCCGTATCGAGGATGTGCTCGTCATAAGCCCTCTGCAGCAGACGGGTCACGGGGCCCTTTTCGCCGTTGGCGATGGTCCGGCCATCGGCCTCAACCACATGGGCCAGGGCACCCATCGTACCGGTGGTGAAGGCTTCATCTGCCGTGTAGAGCTCGGTCAGGGTCAGGTTGGCCTCCCGGCAGGGAATGCCCAGTGCCACGGCCGAATCCAGCACGAATCTCCGGGTCAATCCCGGCAGGCAGGCATGTGCGAATGGAGTGAGAAGCTCGCCATCCCGAACCAGGAACAGGTTGGTTGCGTTCGTCTCGGCAAGGAATCCACGGTCATCGAGCATGATGGCGTCGTCCACGCCGGCCACATTGGCTTCGATCTTGGCGAGGATGTTGTTGAGCAGGTTGTTGTGGTGGATGTGGCTGTCCAGGAACTGTGGACCATTGCGCCGGATGGCACTGGTCACCAATCGAATGCCTTCGTCGCCGTAGACCATGCCCTTGTATTCGGGGACGACGATGAGGGTAGGGCCGAATACATTGAGCCGCGGATCCATGCCGCTCGTCGTCTTGCGTCCCCGGGTCAGGGTAATGCGGCAATGAACCCCGTCCCGCATGCCGTTGGCCGAAAGGGTGTCGAAGATGGCCTGTCTCACTTCGGCCCGCGAGGGGATGTCGGAAAAGGCGAGGGCATGCGCCGAATCGAGCAGGCGCGTCAGGTGCTCCTCGAGCTGTATGGCCTTGCCGTCTGTGATGCGCAATCCTTCCCAGACAGCGTCGCCTCCTTGCACCGCGCTGTCGAGCACATGCACGCTGGCCTCCTCACGCAGGACCAGGCCGTTCACCCAGCATTGGGTGCCTTCATTTCTGGGGTCAGGTTGATTGAATTTGGCCATCAGATCGCGTTTTGGAGCAGTTGGGCATGGAGCTTTTGACACTCCGCGTGCAGGTCGGCAAGATGGGAAGGAACGGCATAGGCTTGGGGCGGTCGCGCTTCCCATCCGGTGGAGGCATGCACGCCTCCATACCACCAGGGCGCCCATGGGCCGTCTTCTTTCCGGGCGCCCGCTTCCCATCGGAGGACCGCAGGATCCCATTCCAATCCCAAGGCGCGGAAAAGCAGCCGCAGCTGGTGTTCAGGGTCGCGCTGCAACCGGTCGCTGCTTACCACAATGGGAGGCGTACCAGCAGATTCCAAGGCTTGCATCAGTTCGACCTGGTCGGCAAAGCAGAGATCCAGCATCGTGGGCCGATCGATGTGCGCACCGTAGGATGCCATGACAGCCGCGGGATCCCTGAAAAGAAGGACATGTCGGTGGTGGGCAAAGCGCGTCCATTCCCATCCGGCGAGGTGGTTGGCCATGTGCTTGCAGAACAAGACGCGGTCCCCCGACTCTTCACCTGCAGTGGGGGCCATGAACCGAAAAGCTTCCTCTGCGGTGGATGGCCAAGAAGCCAGGGTGGCTTCCCGGCATGGGCGTTCCACACCCGTATGGGTGAGGAAATGCCCGTAGAGGGGCTCGTCGAGCACCCTGAAATCCGGACGTTGGGCCACGCTGTACATGAGCGCAGTGCTCAAGGATCGCGGGCCGGACCAGAGGTGGACGACCATGCGGGTCACATGTTGCGGCGGTAGGCACCGCCGACTTCGAACATGGCTTCCGTCAACTGTCCCAGGGAGCAAGACTTGACTGCCTTCATCAGTTCTTCGAAAAGGTTGCCATGCTGCACGGCGGTTTGTCGAACGCGGTCGAGCGCAGATTCCATGTCACCCGTATGGGCGGCATGCAGCGCAGCGAGACCGTCGATTTGACCTTGCTTCTCTTCCTGTGTGGCCCGGATGACTTCGCCCGGAACAAGGGTGGGGGACCCCTCCTTGGAGAGGTAGGTGTTGACCCCGATGATGGGATACTCGCCGGTGTGCTTGAGCGTCTCGTAATGCAGGCTTTCCTCCTGGATGCGGCTGCGCTGGTACATGGTCTCCATGGCACCCAGTACGCCCCCGCGTTCCGTGAGCCGGTCGAATTCGACCATCACCGCTTCCTCCACCAGGTCGGTCAACTCTTCGATGATGAAGGCGCCCTGCAACGGATTCTCGTTCTTGGCCAGCCCCAGCTCCCGGTTGATGATGAGCTGAATCGCGATGGCGCGGCGCACACTCGACTCGGTCGGTGTGGTGATCGCCTCGTCGAAGGCGTTGGTGTGCAGCGAATTGCAGTTGTCGTAGATGGCGTACAGCGCTTGCAGCGTCGTGCGGATGTCGTTGAAGTCGATCTCCTGCGCGTGAAGCGACCTGCCGCTCGTCTGGATGTGGTACTTCAGTTTCTGGGCCCGCTCGTCCGCCCCGTATTTGCGGTCCATCGCCTTGGCCCAGATGCGCCTTGCCACCCGGCCGATGACCGCATACTCCGGATCGATGCCGTTGGAGAAGAAGAAACTCAGGTTGGGCCCGAACGCATTGATGTCCATCCCCCGGCTCAGGTAGTACTCCACGTAGGTGAAGCCGTTG